>CAZOMR010000097.1:0-11511 GCA_964580655.1 uncultured bacterium | reverse complement strand
CAATGGAATGCCCCATGGTGCCTGCTCCCACTACCAGTGCTCGCTTAACATCTCTGGAATCCATGCGTCACATCCCTGGAGGATATAGGTATCCCCGCTTCATGTACAATGTCATAACCTGCTCACTGAACATCTATCTTGTTTGAAAAATAGCAAAAGGTCTTAAGCCCTGTCAATCCTGACATCAATTATCAAGGGCATGGGAGTTTACCTTGAATCAAGAATTGACTCGCGATAAAATTAATCCCATGCGTAAGCTCTGGTGGGTGCTTCTCTTCGTCGGAATTCTTGTTATTGAACTCTTGCTTTTCCTGCCCTTTCTGGACAGCTATTTTATCAGCGAGGACTTCTGGCAGTTAGCCTTCGCCCGTTTTACCGAAAACCCCTTTACCGTGCTTTACCGTCCCTACTACGGGGATCAATTCTGGCGTCCACTTTTCCAGCTCATGAACGCCCTTGCCTGGCTTACCTTTGGCACTAAACCCATGGGGTATCATCTCCTGACTGTTTTCTTCCATGCGTTCAACACACTGCTTGTCGGCATTCTCTCCTATCTTGTTCTCTCCGTCTGCGAGAGCAAGGCTGGCTGGAGATTTCTTGCTTCAGTGGCCGGGGCCCTCTTTTTCGGTCTTCACCCCATCGGCTCCCTGGCCACGATCTGGTTCACCTGTTTCGAGGATTTGCACGGACTGCTCTTCCTCCTGCTGTCCCTGATCCTTATCTGGTCTGCTAGAAGTGGCTTTAGCATCCTGGCCTTTTTTACCTCCATGCTCGCGTTTCTTTCCAAGGAGACCCTGCTTATCTTGCCGGCCCTGGCTCTGCTCATAGGTTTTATTCGCCCGGACACAGGCCTTTCATCTCTAAAGGAAAGAATCATCTCCGCTATCAAGATAGCCATTCCATGTATCGCGGCCTTTACATGCTATATGGCCTGGCGACTGGCAGTAGTCCGCGGAATAGGCGGCTACGAAACACTCTCCCTGCATCCTGATTTCCTGCTCCCGCGTATGACCGCTCATATCCCCCCTTTACTCGATCGCGCGACAAGGGACATCCTCTTTCACCATCTTGATTCCGGAACCTCATTCTTCCGCGCTCTGCTTGTAAGTTACACGGCGCTCTTCGCAGTCTCGATAATCCCCACCATCCGGCGGTCCACGCGTCTTCTCCTTTTTCTCTGTTTCTTCTTTCTTCTCACCATCACACCGCTCTGGAATGCTTCGCACATGATGGTCTTCCGGGAAGAGCGTCTGTTATATCTTCCACTACTCTCCGCCGCTTTGATGCTGGGTCTTCTTCTTGTTGCGCCGAAGCGTCCCCTGATAAAAATCTTCCTGCTTTTCATCGCCGCTCTTGTCATCTACTTCCTGGCATCGGCTTCTCGCGGCGCCTTGAAAGACTGGCAAGGCCAGGCCGAGCGCAACCGCTTCATCACCCAGGCATTAAAAGCCAGGATTAAACAGATTTCCCCGGATTCCGGGAATCTTCGAATCTATCTCGTCGGGCTTTCCCCTGAAGATTACGCGCTGGACCCCATGATCAAGATTCATCTGAACCAGGAATCCCTTGGACATTCATTCATGCTCGGAGAATATGAATCCCTGGTCTGGAAACCCGCATCCGCCAGAGCCTCCGAGCCCCTTCGGGACAAGATACCCCCCGAGGCTCTTCCAGAGGAAAGGCGTGCATTTTATAATTCTGGAAAATACCTGATCTCTTCTGCGCCGCCGGACCTGCTGATTGCTGTCCGGCATGACCCTCAGGCCCGTGTTTATGAATGGAAAAACGGTCTTCTCATTGATCTCAATAATGAATTAAGAGCCATCTTTTTCAAGCGTAATCACCTACAGCGAAGACATAATTACCCGGAATTCATCGCTGACCAGAAATCCGGAACGCGTCTTCCCTACCAATATCTTTTTTTGCCCTCCTTCTCTTTTTATAATCTGCCCATGCCCTTTCAATGGGAGTTGTCCCCGGAACTTTCATACTCCATGTATCAGGCTCGCGGTGAGCCACGGGAATTTATCGCCCTTACCAGCGATCCCTACCTTGTGTCCCCCCGGCTTTCTTTCCCGGCCCTGGCCGCGGCCGCACTGGAGATTGAGATGAAGCTTGAGCCCCGGAGATACCTCCCGCCTCAACAGCAAGAGGGAACCCTTTTCTGGATGAGCGATGGGGAGAAAGAATTCAGATCATTGAAGCAAATCCGTTTTCAAGTGATAGCGGACGGAAAATTTCACAGCTATGTTTTTGATCTCAACCGCTCTTTTGCATGGTGCCGGTCCGGGAAGATCGAAAAGATCCGGCTTGATCCAGTCAGCTATCCTGGCCACTTCTGGCTTAAGCGGATCGAGTTCCTGCCGAAAAACTGGGAAAGGTTCAGAAGTCCAGATACAAAATCAGAACAACGCTGAGCATCCAGAGCACTATATTGATCAATAGGGGCCAGTCCGAGAGAAAGATTTTGCTCGGATTCCCGCCCTCTCCCTTCTGGTGCACGAGGTAAAGGTATCGGAAGATACCATAGCAGACAAAAGGAATTGTCCAGGGTAGATTGTGTGTTTGAAATTTCTCCGTCACGGAGGGCCACATTGTCCAGAGTGCGTATGCCATGACCGTGGATGCGGTCACTATTGCGATCATCTGGTCCAGGAAATAGGTGCTGTATTCCGCGAGGGATGCTCTGTGATTGATCGCCTTTTCTCCTTGCAGACTCAGCTCACTGCGCCTTTTGCTGAATGCCAGAAACAGGGAGCCGAGGATAGTGCAAAGGATGATCCAGGTTGAAATCTCCACCTGAATAGTCTCCCCGCCAGCCACCACCCGCAGGACAAACCCGAGCGCAATAGAAAACGCATCAAGGAGAATGATATTCTTGATGTAAAAAGAATAAACCAGATTATTGATGATATAAGCGAGAAGTATGATGAAAATCACTGGCCTGAGCCAGAGGGATGCCGCGAGACCTGCGCCACCAAGTATGGCCGCGGCCACGATCGCCTTCCCCGCTGAAAGCTCTCCGGAAGCAACCGGCCGATGCTTTTTTTCCGGATGATGCCGGTCCGCATCCCGGTCTAAAATATCATTCAAGATATAAACCGCCGAGGATACGAGGCAGAAGAGTGCAAAGGTGGCAAGTGTCCGCAAGAGCATCTCCGGCTCAAGCAGGTTCTCGGAAAAGGCAAGCGCGGCAAAAACTATCACATTCTTGGCCCATTGCTGTGGCCTCATTTCTCTTGCAATCAAAAACAAGGTTCTCATCTCCTGCAATCCCCTTCGTATTCTCCTGGTCTAAATAGATTTCCCCGGGCTTCCCGATTCAATCACCTGTGCCGGATTGCCCGCCACCACTGTCCGGTCAGGCACATCCCTTGTCACCACCGCTCCTGCGGCCACCACAGCGTTCTTCCCGATACGCACCCCGTCAAGAAGGATAGCCCCGCCGCCTATCCAGGCGCCGTGTTCCACGGTAATGCCTTGCGCTGAAATTCCCTGATCCTTGATCGGCTCGGAAGAGTCCTGATATCTGTGATTCACCGGAAGAACAAGCACCCGGGGACCGATGATCACCTTGTCTCCGATCCGCACCCTGCCCTGCCCGGTAATGATCGCGCCCATCCCGATCACGCACTCTTTTCCAATCTCTATCCCGGAGGCCTGGAGGCTCCGGAAATTGAAAACATGCAACCTCGCACCGGACATGATCCTGCTTTTCGCGCCGATGCGCACCCCCCCCGGCCTTCCATGAAGGTAAGACCCGCTATCCACATAAACGCCGTGCTCCAAATTCACATAGCGCATCCCGCAGATCCTGACGCCGCTCTCTATAAAAAATATCCCGCGGCCTCTAATCAGGACCCGATAGAATAATGCGCGCAAGCCTGCCCCGATAAAGGTGGGAATCCAGCCGAAGAGAATTTTGAGAATCTCCTCGATTAAATAATAAAAAACTCCTCCGGATTCCGCCTGAAAATAAGAGGCAGGCCCGTGGGTTAATGATTCTTCTTCCATTTCTGAATTATTTTATCATGAGCCCCTGAATTCCCCAAACACGCTTCAGCGCTTGAGCTTTTTACGAAGCCTTTTTGGGCCAATGAGGAGAAGTCCTTCCGCGATCCCGGAGATCAGCCCTGAAAGATAAGCCGTATGATGAAGAAGGTAGGCAAAGGGCAGGATCGGGAGAAGGCGCAGAAGCCTGGCTTTAGCCGGGGACGAGGAGTATAAGGAGAGAAGCAATGTCAGGATGTAATATGCGAGCGCAAGCCACTTCCATAGCCAGGGCAGGAGTGCTAAAAGGATTATCATGGACAAGAGCGCGGCGAGCGCGGCCTGCAATGACCGATTGCCAAGATACATCCCTGGATACACGAGAAGGATTCTTCCGTTTTGCCGGCGGAATTTGAAGCGCTGTTTCAGATATGGAATGCCAAATGCCCGGCGCCGATGTTTCACCACGAGTTCCGGGAAAAACCAGAATTTCATCTCGCATCTCTTCTGACCGAGATATACAAACTCGCTGTCCTCTGCACCATAGCCCAGGCCCTCGTTAAATCCGCCGATCTTCTCAAAGGCATCTCTGCGCACGAAAAAATTGGACAGGTGAATATCACCGGGCCCGGCCGGCCTGGGAACTCCGCTACTGCGATATGTGGGATTGCCTGAGCCGATAATAGGCGTTGCAAGAATAATGTCCGAGATACACTCGGCCAGGCCCTGATCTTCCGGCGCAATGTTTGATCCACCGAGACCCGCTATCTCCGGCTTGTCTGAAAAAATCCTGCTTGCCTGCTTGAGCCAATCTCCAGGTGCATGAGCGTCATCATCAATAAAGGCTAGAATCTCTCCCTGCGCTCGCTCCGCGGCCCGGTTACGCCTGCCCGCCGGGTTTTTTTCCGAGGACTCTATCACACAAAGCCGATCATC
This sequence comes from uncultured bacterium, assembly GCA_964580655.1. Taxonomy (GTDB): domain Bacteria; phylum RBG-13-61-14; class RBG-13-61-14; order RBG-13-61-14; family CAZOMR01; genus CAZOMR01. Next base: position 6,585 of record CAZOMR010000097.1, on the reverse strand, counting down.
ACCCTTGATCCCGGCTCCGGGATTTGTCACCGCTATCAATTCAAAATCCGCATTCTCCTGGGCCAGAATTGATGAAAGGCACGGCTCTGGCTCGCCCCGATCAAAAAGCACAATCACCGAGAACCTAGTCCTGCTCATGGCTTCCGTATGGAAAGTATCCTCCATCCCATCCTCATGCTCTGTCGAAGCCCAGCCCATGTTTTCAATCGCGAAAGCCGTCTCGCAAGATACCTTGGTCGGACGTAAAAATCACGGTAGACTCTCACCCAGGCATTTAGAATCTCATCCTTGCTGAGATGTTCCTGCCATAAGGGCGGCTGAAAATCCTGATTGGGGCTTTGCGCGAATTCCTGCCAGACATCCTTTTCAATGATGCCCCTTTCAAGTGCCATCTGATAAACAGGTGTGCCTGGAAAAGGGATCATAACGGAGAAGTGGACATAATCGGGATTCAGGTCCTTTGCCAGGTTTATGCTATGCTGGATCGTGGTTTCCCTTTCTCCCGGTATCCCGACCATGAAGTAGGCCAGGGTTTCTATCCCGGCTTTTTGCGCCTTTTGGAATGTATCCCTGGCCTGGGCAATTGTAATCCCCTTGCGAAGGTACTTTAGCAGGGCTTCGTCTCCGCTCTCCACCCCGAAATGAATCCGCGCCAGCCCTGCGCGGCGACAGAGCCTATATGTGCTGTCAGATAAGTCCCCTACACGCGCACGAATGTCCCAGGCCAGGCCGAGTTTTTTCTCAATAAGCAACTCCGCTATCTCAATCACCCTGTTCTCATCATGCGTAAAGTTGTCATCGTAAAAGATAACCTCCTTGATGCCCAACTCCTTGCAGGCTTTCATCTCCGCTATTACATTCTCTGCTAAACGGCCCCTGAATTTTTTTCCCAAATGAGGCCTGTCGCAAAAGATACAGCGATGGGGACAGCCCCGACTGGACATCATCGTGGTTGTAGGCCTGAGACCGCTGAGCACCGAATGATATGTCTCAACCGGCAAAAGCTCGCGCGCAGGAAAGGCAAGCTCATCAAGGTTCTGGATGAGACCGGATGAATTTTCCGCCGGCTTGCTCTCTCCACCCTCCCCAAGCCACTCCGGAAGAGTTTCTTCGCATTCTCCCACAAAAATTTGGTCAAACATGCCCAGTGATAGGGTCTCGCCCGGATATAGATGCACATGCGGGCCCCCGGCTATCACGCGGCAGGAGGGCGCCCTGGCCTTTATGGCTTCGGCCACCTGGATTGCGTCAATAAGGTGAAAAGTAAGGATGGAAATCCCTGCAACATCAAACTCTCCCTCCGCGGCCCTCTCGGCGATCGCACCTGCATTTAGCCCCTGGTTCGGGGCATCAATCACCTCCACCAGGTGCCCCCGGTCTTTCAATGCCGCGGCCAGATAGAGAATACCGAGCGGCGGAAAGGCACCGCGTGCGGCCTCGACTTCATCCGGCAATATGCCGGGAAGGGAATACCCGGTCGGCGGGTAGATAAGGAGCACCTTCATCGGCCCTGCACCAGGTTTTTACTTTCTGACCTTGGTGATCAGGTCGGCAAGAAGCCCCAGGATAAACACCTGCAGAGCGGCAAGGAAGATCACGACCGTGGTAACATCCATGAACTTGCCTATGTAGAATATGCTGAAGAGCGCAAGCGCAAGCGCGACAAGAGCGAGAAAAAGGCTTAAGGGGATGAATATCTTGAGCGGGTTGAAGTAAAGGATGGTGCGCATGACAAGGATTAAGAGGTTAAGTGTATCTGTTACCGGATGAAACTTTGAGTGGCCCTTTCGCGCGTGATAGTTTATGGGGACATATTTCACCGGAAAACCCTCGCTCAAAATGATCAGTGTCAGGGTGGATGTAAAGGACAGGCCATCCGGCAGGATGTTCATGTATCTCTGCACAGTGCTCTTGCGAAAGATGCGAAGACCGGAATTGAGGTCCGGCACATCAAGTCCTGCGAGAAACTTGAGGAGTCTGCGCACAAGGCCCTTGACCAGCCCGCGGAGCCGTGGCTCATCCACGACAGGGCCTGAGCGAGTTCCCACCACCATCTCATATTGATCCGAGAGCTCGTAGAATTCATTGAAATGAATCAAAGGATATGTGCCGTCTCCGTCCAGGATCATGATCCGGTCGGCCCTGGCCGCATGGATGCCGGCCTTGAGCGCCGCACCGTATCCCTGGTTTCGCTCCTTAGGAACAAGGCGCAGACGGCCGGCCTTATTCTCCGCGGCCAGAATCTCCGGAGTGCGATCAGTGGACCCGTCATCCACCACAATCACCTCAAAAGCAGTTTTGATCCCGGCTGAATGGATTCCCTCTATGACATCCTTGATCGCGGCCTCTTCATTGTAAACAGGGATCACCACGCTCAGCCGCGGCGCCTTGCTTGCATCTCCTGCAGACTCTTCTGACATCATTCCTCTCCTTCCAGACTCTCCCACCTCGGTTCCAGCCAATAAGCATCATCAAAATTATAGTTCGCCCTCGGACCGGATTCAGTAATTAAATAGAGTGTAAAAGGGCCTCTAAAGTTCAGGTTGACCCGGAACTCCCCTGCGCTGGATGAGTCCGGCAGATAGCGAAAGAAATTCAAGGTCGCCTGGTCCTTCTCCTCTGCAATGACCAGAAAGCTTGCCCCGTCTCCGGAAAAAGGCAAAGGCAGTGCGTGTTGAACCGATAAAGAGAAAGCAAGCCCCCGTCTTCCACCCGGGACATCCGCCTTGATACGCGAGATGTTACACGGGCCAGGTGCCTGATATATAGCGTAGCAGGGCTCTCCGCCCCGGGTAACTGCGGCCGGCCTCGCTTGCCACCAGTCGCTGAACACCTGTGGCCACTCCATACTTGTGGCCAGATACGGCCTGGAAAAAGGAATACTGCTTTTGAGATAATAGGCCTCATCCGGATAGATCATGGCCACCCTGTATTGATCGGCCCTGTCCGAAAAGCCCTCAATCAATCTTGCGACCTCCGGGTTCTTCCGCTCGAGCACCACAAGGTCAAAAGATTTCTCGAAGAATGCCCTCTCCGCCATCCGGCCTACCGGGTGCAGGGTCTCAACGCCATTATAGTAATGAAATGTCCCGATTGCCGGAGAAAAGAAAGCGGAGCGGATTGGCAGGTCGCCTGCTAGAGCCTGGCTTGCGTGGTAATAGCGATAGTTCTGGCTGTGGATGTGTTTGTAGCATGTTGGCAAGAAGACCAGTAAGGATGTGATAAGCAATACCGCGGGCTGGGCGGAATTCCGGATCGCAGAGTAGGAGAAAAAGATCATGACCGGCGCGAGGTAAAACAGGTGCACATAGTGTTTTGCCAGAAGCTGTGGCGCCGAGAGAATGAGCAGAACTGCGAAAACCAGGAAGAATTTTAGACCGGGCGATGCGCTTGTCCTGCCCTTCAGCCATTCCTTGAGCCAGCTCAGGATGAAAAGCGAAAAGAGTATCAGGACCCAGAATCCGGCAAGCCCGCTCAAGTGCGCCACGATAGACCGATATGTCCCGAGCTGAAAGAGCGCGCGCGGATCGCTTCTCACTATCGCGTGTCCGAAAAACGCAGCCTCGCCCGCAAGGGTCTTCTGATAAAGCAGGAGCGCGGCGAGAAACACGGCCTCATATAAGAGAAGCGTAAAGAGGATTCGCCTCTCCGAGTGCTTCCGGATGTTCAGGATAATAAGCGCGGGAATTGCAAGATACGCGGGCCAGTCGCTGAGCATGGCCAGGGTCAGCGAGAAGACTAAAAGCGCAAGCCTGCCGAGATTGCGTTTTCTCTGGTATTGAAAGAAGGCACAAGCGGTCAAGGTGACCAGGAAAAGCGAGAGCGGCTCGTAGTTTGTTGTGCGGGAGAGCGCGAAAGCCACGGGAAAGAATAGTGCAAGTGGAAAGAAAAAGAACGGAGACCTTCTGTCCGGAAGGAGGTATCGGAACCAGAGTCCGACCGAGGCGAGGAAAAGGATCATGGAAAAGACCCGGCTGACCCACTCGTGCACCCCCGCGATAGAGTAAAGCCCGGCATAGATGAGATGAAGAATCGGCGGATGCGCGGTATGGTAGTATTTAACCCCGTCCATCTCCGCGATCACAGGAAGGAAGTGATTGGAAAGAACCCTGCCTTCCATGTGGTGAATTGCAATTGCTTCCTGAAACCCTGTCTCAAGCAGGTTCACCCAGGGGAGTCGGATTTCCTGTATGCGCACAAAGAAAAAGAGCGCGCAAACGGCTGCAATAAAACCTGGCTTAATACCTCTCAAGGCCGCACCAGTATTCCCAGGTTTGCAGAAGGCCCTGGTCCAGAGGTATGGCGGGTCTCCAGTCAAGTGCCTCCCGGATGCTCGATGTATCAAGCACATTGAGGCCCAGGTCAGAGCCGCGAATCGGCTTATAGATGCGCTCGAGCTTGAGACCTGAAATTCTCTCTATCTTTGAGATGAGCTGATTCAGCGAGGTCCCCTTGCCTGTGCCTATGTTGAAAATCAGGTTTCGCGCGGAAGACTTATAAAGCCCGACAAGGGCCCGGCAGACATCATCAATGTGGATATAATCGCGCACAGTCTCTCCGTCTCCGTAGATGGTAAAAGGCTCTGAATTCTTGAGCGCACGCATGATCGCAGGGACAGCGCCGTGGCGGTTGGAATTCTCCTGATAAGGGCCGTAAGGATTCGAGATACGCACGATAATGTAGTCCAGTCTCTCGCGGTGCTGGAAAATCCGGAGGTATCTCTCCATGGTCATCTTGACTATGCCATAGCTTGAGACCGGCCACAGGGGCGCACTCTCCGGTATAGGAATCTCAGCCGGGTCCCCGTAAACCGTGCCGCCGCTGGATGAGTATATCAAGCGATCAATTTTTCGCCTTGCCAGGACTTCTAAGAGCCGTATAAACCGAAATAGATTGGTGGACAGGTCCTCGCCAGGAGCCTGGTTGGATTCAGCGGGAGTGGTGCTGTGGACAAGATGAAAAACCACATCCCCGTTCTGCACCGATCCCTCAATCTTCTCCGTATCATCCAGGTCTCCCGCGACATAAATATCCGGTTTCTCAAGCGAAGGCTCTCTCATGTCATAAACAACTGTCTCTATCCGGCCTCTCAGGCTCCGAACCATGTTCTGGCCGATGAATCCGGAACCACCGATCAGCACTATGCGGGACATGGCTCAATTCCTGTAAAGCTTTTCCACTATCGCGCCATGCTCGCTGATGTCCGTGATCAGGGGTTGTTGCAACTCAAGAGGATTCTTCCACTCGCCTGTATCCATAAGCCGGAGAATGATCTCGCGTAGCGCAAGAGAATCCCGGGTCGGAAAGCGATAGATGCCCGCGCATTTTTGTGCCCCGGCCAGTATGCCGGGCGCATCCGAGAGGATCATCCTGGTCTTGGTGGCAAGCCCGTATTTGACTATGAGAGGGCTGTTCTCCTGCCAGATAGATGGCACGACAAGGACATCAATCTCTTTCAGCACATCATTCATCCTTGAAAACTCGAACACTCCTCTCTGCTCAATAGCATTGCCTGAAGATATATGCAGGGACTCGAAGAATTCCCTGGTTCCCGGGGCATCCATGCTTCCATAAAGTATAAGACGGAACCTGTCAGAAGGGATGCCCTGGATGGCCTGGGCCAGTGTCTGCAAGCCCTTGTGAGGGAGTATCTGGCCGATGTATCCGAGCCGCATCTTCTCACTTGAGGTCTTCTTGTGATTCTCGTATGCCCGGGTGTCAATGCCGAAGTCAATGACATGGCTCTTCTTGAAAGAGAATCCCTGCTTCTCGAAAACCCTCCGGGTATTGGAGTTGGAAAAGATAACATGGTCTGCTCCATCCAGTCCTTTTGAGACCGACTGAATTCTTCTTTGCAGGAGCTCCAGTCCGGGGTTATTGATCAAGCGTGAGAGCCCGGTCGGAAAATATTCCCTGGCAAAGCGATCAAGGGTCTTGTTTTGAAAAAGGATGCTTTGATCAAAGAGACATCTCAAACATCTCAAGCACTTTCGCGGTCCAGCACAGGGTTGAAAGTCCTGGTCAATCAACTGGCCCCTGGGGCAGAAGGCCGCGAAATCGGTTATGGTCACAACCACCTTTGCTTTTTTACCTTTCGCGATAGAAAGGAATCCTGTTGAAAAGCCGCCCAGGAAATAAGTGAAGTGAATAACATCCGGGCTGTAATCAGAAAGCACCTCCTTGAAGAGAATATCCATTTCAGAATCAAAGAAGTAATCCCCCGGGTCCCAGGGCTTTAGACGCTTGACTATCTGGATCACTCTAAGCCCCTGGTAGTCGCCTTTTCTTACCTGTGGCTTTTCTCCGGCTTCTTCATCCAAAAGGTAGAGAACCGAGACCTCATGGCTTTGACTTATTTCACGCGCGAGTTCAAAAGTGTAGACCTCCGTTCCCCGCCAGTGATGAGGCGGAAAACTGTGAGTCACATAAAGGATTCTCATAGACTTTGAGGGAAAAAATTCTCCCGATCTCCCTTGCTCCTGCCTGAAAATCTAGCACAATGTCTTCATTATTGTCAATGAAAGTGCCTGCTGGACAGCGATTCCGCAAACCATCCCCTTGATGATGAATAAGGTGGCTGGCTGA
>CAZOMR010000096.1:0-11622 GCA_964580655.1 uncultured bacterium | reverse complement strand
CAAAGAGCGGTTTTTATTGATCTGTCGGGTTTCATGTAAATTTTTATCCCCGGCCTCAATCAACTCTCAACTTGCAATCCAAACGGTCTCATGACTTTTTACGAGGGCATCAGAATTGCATTTTGAACTTTATCGGTCCGAAGCTTGATCAAGTATGAGTCTGGATTCCCTGCGTTTTCCCCACCATATTCCCAGCCAGCACCCTGCTGAAGCCGTAACCATGGCAACAAACATCTTGATCACAGTGGCCTGATATACCGTCATGGACTCTATCCCCGCGACCCATAAGGCCGCTCCTGCCACGACAGCCATGACCACTGAAAGGGCCACGAAAAGCAATAGCATGAGAGGCACGGCGGGTCCCTTGCCCTGGCTCCGGGAGACCCGTCCCAGGTGGATGTCCGGCCTGACCTGTGCCTGCGATGCGAGCCACATGAAGAAAAGCAGGAACCAAGTAGTAAAGCCCGCGTCTGTGGCCACCGTGACAGAGGCTATCTCACCCCCTGTCTTAAGAGCCTCCAGGCCAAAGACCCTTATCCCGAAACCCATGTTGATAATAGCTTGAAGAAAGGCCCATGGCAGGGCATGTTCGACGAGAAAGTAACGGAGAAAAGGATCGGGTTTTTCAGGTCTGGACCCGGCAAGCAAGTCCGTGAATGGCACCCGGTCACGCGGAAGACAGCGCCAGATAAAAATAGTGGAAAGGATCAGTGTCGGCACGAAGACAAGGATGTTTATGGTAAGGAGGTTAAAGGGGCCGGTGATAATGACCTGAATTGCCAGACACATAGCCCCCGTAACTACTATCCCGATAATTAAAGGCGCCAGCCCGACCCTGCGCCAGGGATTGATGACTGAATCCGGCCCAGAGCTCGGCTCGCGGTCATCCATCACCCACTTTCCATGAAGGAAGTCCCGGCGCATATTCCCGATAGCCCCGACAGGCTGGATCAGCGTGAAAAACGGGATAAAGATGAGCATGAAAACCTGGACCGCGGCCAGGCTTCCGGCCTTGTCTTCGTTCCCGAAAAAGACAAAGATGACATAAACCAGAAGCAGGCTGGAGATCAATACTCCAATCAGGTTGGCAATATATTGCCCGATCAGGTATTTTTTAAATCCCGGCTTCTCCTTTTCCTTTTTAGACTCGGCCTTCAATTCTGCTCCTCCTGACAGATATGACTGTCTGCTCTCTCCTGCAGGGCTACATGCTCCGACATGGAACCAAAAGGGCTTACTGCCCCGAGCCTATTTGCCGAAAAATTTATTTAAGACTAATATTGTTAAATCAAGAAGTCAAATTCACTGAATTCGAGAATTTGGAGAACGGCAAGACTTGACATTTCTTTGAACAGGGGGTAGATTATCTTTTAATTAAAAGGAGGGTGGGCCTATGCGCATCCTGGTAATTGAAGATGAGAAGAAGGTGGCGAGTTTTATCAAGCGGGGCTTGGAGGAGGCTGGTTATTCCGTAGATATTGCCGCAGATGGTGAAGAGGGGCTTTATCTTGCGGAGATTGATGATTACGACCTGATCATCCTGGACCTGATCCTTCCTCGCAAAAGCGGCCTTGATGTGTGCAAAGAGCTCCGGGAACAGCGAATCAGCATTCCCATTTTAATCCTGTCCGCACGAGATTCTGTGGAAGATAAAGTCACTGGCCTGGATATGGGCGCTGATGATTACCTGACAAAACCTTTTGCCTTTTCCGAACTCCTGGCCCGCGTGCGCGCGCTTCTGCGCCGAGGAGAGACCATGACACCGGTAAAACTCCAGGTGGCTGACCTTGTCATGGATACAGTCACCCACGAGGTGACCCGTGCCGGCAAGGAGATCAAGCTTACCGGCAAGGAATACTCGCTACTTGAATACTTCATGATGAATCCCGGAAAGGTGCTTACCCGGACCATGCTTTCTGAACATGTGTGGGATTACACCTTTGATACCTTTTCCAATGTAATTGATGTCTACATCAATTACCTTCGCAACAAAGTGGATAAAGAATTCAAACCGAGACTAATTAACACAGTGCGTGGCGTGGGCTATGTTATGAAAGCTCCGAAGTCCGAAGAAGAGTCCGAAGTATCCGGAGAAGAAGCAAAGGATAAAGGTGGTGGCCGGACCAAGGGCAAGGATGGGAGCGGAGACAGCCCGGCTTGAAGCGGTTAAGCTTAAACCGCCAGACCAGGCCCGTTTCAGCATAAGAACTCGCGGCATCCGGCTGGCGTCGAGTATCATCCTTATTGTCGCTTTTGAACTCAGCGTGGGATGGCTCTTCATCATTCCCTTTTTAACCGCGGGAGAGGCAACTCCAGCCGCTCTAGCAATGTTCGCGGCACTGTTAGGCCTGGTCGTTGGGGGGGGTTATATCTACCGGCTAGCCTTCCGTCCATTGGAGGTCGCCCTTGCCGCACTGGAGTACTTCAGTCAGAGAAAGACCGGGGGACCTGGAGGAGGTGATCAAAGATTGTATTACCCTGATGCCAGGGATGATCTTGGAATGACACTGGCCGCGCTGAACCGGCTTCTGGACCGCCAGGATGAATCCCTGGAAGGCCAGCGTCGCTTTGTCGGAAGTGTGTCCCACGACATTCGGACCCCCCTGACCATCATGAGGGGAGACATAGAGGTGGCCCTGCTTCGTGAGAGGACTATCACGGAATATCAGCAGGTATTGCGCTCTAACCTGGAGGAGGTTGAGAGAATCGGCAAGCTGATAGAGGACCTGCTCACCATAGCGCGATCGGATACCGGGGAGTTGGGGCTACGCTTGCGCCGGGTATCCCTGAGCAACCTTCTTCACGAGGTTAGAAAGGCTTACCTGGCACAGGCTAAAGCGCAGGGGATTACACTGAATCTCTACATTGAAGAGGAGTTGGTGATAGAGGGGGATCCGGATCGCCTGCGGCAACTCCTGGACAACCTGGTGCAAAACGCTCTTCATTACATCCCGCGTGAAGGGTCCGAAGGATCTGGAGGAAAAGTGGAGTTCTTACTTCTAAGCGAGGGCCCCGCAGGATCTTCAGGAAAAGCGGCCCGGATAGTGGTCCGGGATACCGGGGTGGGAATCCCGGCAAAAGACCTGCCCCACATCTTTGAGCCCTTCTACCGGGGAGTTCAACCCAGGGAACATGATCATCATGGTTACGGACTGGGACTGGCCATCTGCCAGTTCATCGTGCAGGCCCATGGCGGAAGGATATTTGTAGAAAGCCAGGTCGGACCAGGAAGCGGAACAGCATTTACAATACTTATACCATCAATCCTGGAGACCAGGGGATAGAGAAGCCGGAATTATTTTCAGGGGCTGAATTTTGGTTAGAAATAATTAATGATTTTTTAATCTGAATTTAAGCAAGAGTCTGGATAATAAAAAAACCCTTGACAAATAAAAAGGAAGGATATATACTGTCAATTCAAATTTAGAGGGCATGTTGCCCGAATAATATTATGGAAAATATCATCTTTAAAAAACATCAAATCATTGGTTTAACGAATAATATTCGTAGGGGCAGGGCTTGCCCTGCCCGATTTTGGGCGCGGCAAGCCGCGCCCCTACATTTGGGCAACAGGCCCTGGACTTGACAAATAAGAGGAAAGATATATACTGTCTACTCAATAGACTTGACAAATAAAAGAGAAGGGTATATACTATCAGCTCAAATTTAGAGAGAGGAGGTGAGAGGGTAAATAAGTAGGCTGAAAGAGTGGGGTAGAAAAATGTTCTGCCTTCCATGATGGTTCCATGAATTCTCCGGTAGAAAAATTCTAAAAAATAACTTTGAGAAAAAGGGGTCATCAGGAGCAGTTGAAAAGAATATATGGGCAAAAGCTCAAAAGTGTTGAGGAAGGAGGGTGATACGAAGGAGAAGAGAAAGCGGGAAGAGAGAGATGATGAGACAATCAAGGATCCGAGATTGAAACGGATCAAACCTAAATGAGAGAAAAAGGAAGAGAAGGAGGAAGGAAATGAAGAAACTTTGTTTAATCAGTATGGCACTGGCCCTGTTGGTAGTGCCGCTAACCCTGTCCGCACAGGTGGAGCCGGTGGCAGGCTCGGTTACCGTGGGGGTCCATATTGACTTCGTGGGCCGCTATTCTGTGGAGGACAACAGGGATGGAGTCGGTGGACCAACTGATCCAGACAGTAAAGCTTATGAGCCTGATGCAATTAATTGGCCCGGGTATGAGACCCTCAACATGGAAGCCGCGGTTGTTTACCTGTCCGGCAAAGTCGGGGACAAGGTGTCCTGGGTCATCGGAGAGGCCTTGACCATGCCCGCCCATCCCGTGGGCGAGGTAGTCGCCACTGGCGGAGTCGCAACCCTGCTGGATGCCAGGATCATCTGGAACCTTACTGACAGCATAGCCCTGAACCTGGGCAGATACATCCCGGCGACCTCCATGAGCGTGTCTCCCCATCGGATGAGCGTGCATCACCTCGTTGATCCACCCATGATGATCAAGGGCACTGGCTATGCACTATCCCTGGTTCCGCTTCCCTGGTTCCAGACCGGGGCCGGCATCTCCATTGGAATGGGACCGGCTACCATTTCCTGGGACCTTTTTGATGGCAGTCAGGTGGCAGGTAGTCCTAACAGCCTGAGCGATGTGGATAAATGCAAGGGCGGAGTGATCAAGGTCGCTGTGGACAGCGGCAATATCCATGCCGGATTCTGGTACCTGAATGAGCGAAGCGATATGAGCGATCTTGATCTTGATCCTGTGCCCATTGCAAAGATTCAGAGTGGTGATAGTGTGTTTATTGCGGATATGAATTTGAATGATAACGATGTCACCCAGTGGGGCCTGGAGGTGGCCTACACCACTGACAAGATCATCCTTGCCGCAGAATACCTGGACACCGTACTCGATCCCATGGACGAGAGTATTTCCATCATGAGCGGATCCACGGCTGTTGCTACTACGGAAGCTGACGACCTGAAACAGCAGAGCTATTATATCCTTGCTGGCGTGGGTCTCGGACCGGTTGACCTTATCCTCCGTTATGAATTCGCGGAGGCCGGCATTGATGATATGCTGGACTTGGACGAAGATGAGATCTCGGATCAGCAGACCAACACCACCATCGGAGTCAACTACGGGATCAATGATTACACCACCTTGGCCATCAACTATGCCATGAAAGCCCCGGAAGGGTATAAAGCGGATATTGACGGCGACGGCGATCTCGACGATATAGACCTTCCCAACATTGATGAGTGGTCCATGATGGTAGAGCTGGACCTGCTCTGATTCAAGTGTATCAAGCCTGATAAGCCGGTCGGAATTCAAAACTCCGACCGGCTTTTTTTCTCTTTAGAGGGAGTCGAAAAATATTCTTCTCCCTCCCCTTAATCCACACACCTCCCATCCTCGTGCCCTGGTGGTTTTTAAAATTCTTAGACGGTCAGCGGGCCTGGCATTTGACAGGCAAAATCGAGTGAGCTAAATTAGGCTTTGATTTGGCAAGCCGTATTCCAATTCTTAAGGCCATGCCTTGCGCCAACCATGAGCCGCGGGCCGCGGGTAAATTCTTTTACAGGTCTTTCAACGTGCTCAACGTGCTCAACGTACTCAGCGTGCTATTATTCTTCGCCTGCTCTTTTATCATTCCATCTTCGCTTCAGGGACAGGGCCAGCCTTCATTGGATATTGACTGTCCCTCTTTATGGGTGAAGGGTCCGGCATCATCCATCGTTCTCCGGGCCAGGGGCATGGAACCTGAGAGAGAGATTTTCTATCAGATATATCTTGATGACGAGGGCCCTATTCAAAGCGGCGAGATTAAGGGGTCCGGGTTTTTTGACCTTGAGCCGATCAGCTTTGAAAGCACCGGCCTGCACACGCTCACGCTTAAGGCAGGAGAGTTCTCGGCCGAGACCGATGTCAGGGTTATTCACGGAGCTCTCTCTCTTCTTCCGCCTCTTCTTGCCATATTCCTTGCACTTGTCTTCCGGCAGGTACTGGCCGCACTCTGGCTTGCGATCTGGCTCGGAGCCTTCATCGTATATGACTGGCACCCGCTCGCGGCTATTGCCCGCAGTATTGATCACTATCTTGTCCAGGCCATGGCTGATCCGGATCATGCGGGCATGCTGATGTTCATCATCTTCATGGGCGGACTCATCGGCGTCATCTCCAAAAGCGGCGGGATTCATGGCATAGTAGAAATTCTGGCCCGGAAGGCGACCTCGCCCCGGCGAGGCCAGTTTGCCACCTGGGCAATGGGAATGTTCATCTTCTTTGATGATTTTACAAATGCCCTCATTGTGGGCAATGCAATGAGGCCGATCACGGACAAACTGCGCATCTCCCGTGAAAAGCTTTCCTACATCGTGGACACCACTGCCGCACCGGTTGCGTGCATGTTTCCCATCTCCACCTGGGTAGGCTACATGGTCGGATTGATCAACGCGGCCCTGGTCTCGGTCGGTATAGCTGAGAGCGGTTATATCCTTTTCATCAAGTCCATCCCTTACATGTTTTATCCTGCAATGGCTTTTTTTCTCGTGGGCCTGATCGCAATTCTCGGCCGGGACATCGGGCCAATGCTCAGGGCAGAACAGCGGGCCCGCAAGGAGGGCAAGGTGCTTCGTGATGGAGCGCTTCCGCTGGCCAGCCTGGACCCTGAGATCATCCATCCCCCTGAAGGTGCACCTCATCGCTGGTATAATGCTGTAGTTCCGCTTTTGGTTATGATCGTGGTGACATTTATAGGACTCTGGGTTCACGGGATACAGAGAATAGGGCCGGAAAGGTATACAGAGGTTCTGGCCAATGCCGCTGAATCCGGCTGGCTTGGCGGAAAGGTTTACATCCTCGGAATGGTATTCAGTAGTGCCAGCTCGATTACGGTGCTCTGCTGGTCTATCCTTACGGGTTGTCTTGTGGCGATCGGGATGGTGGTGGGCCAGCGCATCCTGACCTTGAGCCAGAGCATGAGCGCGTGGCTCGCCGGGGTCAAGTCCATGGTCATCGCGATTGTAATACTACTCTTTGCCTGGTCACTCGGGTCTGTATGTGCGGACCTGCATACAGCGGAATATGTCACACACGCGGTCTCGGGCCTGCTGTCACCGCACCTGGTTCCTGTAATAGTGTTCCTGATCGCCTGTGGCATCAGCTTTGCCACCGGCACGAGCTACGGGACCATGGCGATATTGATTCCCCTGGCTATTCCGATTGCTCATCGCTTATCAGAGCTCGCGTGTTTCAATGCAGGAGACTCCCATATCATCCTTGTAGGAACCATTTCATCGGTGCTGGCCGGATCGGTCTTCGGAGACCACTGTTCCCCTATTTCCGACACCACCATCATGTCCAGCATGGCGGCCTCGGCAGACCATGTGGACCATGTCCGCACCCAACTGCCCTATGCTATACTGGCCGCCGGTATCGGCATGTTTCTTGGAGACATACCCACGGCATACGGGATGTCCCCCTGGATAACCTGGGCACTGGGCATTATCATCATGGTTGTTGTGCTCCTGGTATTCGGCAAGAAGGTTGATTCCGGGCAGATACCGGAACAAGAGGATGCAGAGCAGGGAGGTTAAAGATGAGCCGCCTTTTTCCCAAAGCCCTTCTTATCTGGCTGGTCACGGCCGCGATAATGATTCTGGGCTTGCTTATCGGGAGCAGGCTTATTGCAGGCACCTGCCCCAGAGGTATTGGCTGGTTTTATCTCTTGCTCTTGGCCATGGTTTTCGCCGCGCTTATCGGGGCGGCAGTGGCCCGGATGATCTTCGGAAAAGGGAATCTCATGATCTCTGCTGAGCAGGGAAAGCATAGTGCTGAATATGTGCAGAAGGCCTCCGGGGGAAGTTTTCTTTATCCGGTTCAAGATGTGGTGCTTGCGGGCCCGGGCGGTAAGATCGAGTTGCCGTTTCGTGCCTTTCATCAGCACATCACGCAGGTTCTCTCCGAGGCCGGGAATCTTTCAGAGGATCTCAATCGCCTCTCCAATGAGATTCTGGGCCAGGCGGTGAAGCTTTCCGAGAGCGCAGAACATGAGAGTCAGATTGCAGAGGGCATGTCCGGGTCGCTCTCCCGGATTGACGGGGGCATTCGGAGCACCCTTGAGAATGTGGACGGGCTGAAGAATCTCGCACAGGATGTCTCGCGTTTTTCCCGGGAGGTGATGAGCCATACCGAGCAGGTCTCAAGGCTCTCGGAGGAGCTGGCCTCTTTTGTCAGGGAGATGGCGACAACTATAACGGAGATCGCTGGCAACATTCACGCGGTCGCAACGAGCACGGATTCACTTTCAACCTCCACGAGCCAGAGTGCGTCTTCAATGGCCGAGATAAGCCAGACCACGCAGGAGATTCGCAACCGGGCCGATGAAGCGACTGAGGTGGTGGAGGCGGCTCACGAGGAGACGGTCCGGACACAGGCGCTGATGGACCGTAGTGCAGAGGGGATGGCGAAGCTGGAAGAGGCTGTGGGCAAGGCTAACCGGATCATGGAAGGCCTCGGGGAGCAGTCTGTTGCGATAGGGGACATCCTCACAGTGATCAGCGACATTGCGAGCGAGACACATCTGTTATCGCTCAACGCCTCGATAATGGCGGCTAGGGCCGGGGAACATGGTCTCGGGTTCATGGTTGTGGCCAATGAGATTAAGGGTCTGGCACAGCGCACCTCGGCCAGCACCAAGGAGATCAAGGGTCTGATCAATCGCACTCGGGAGGGCATCTCCGAGAGTATCAAGGCAATCTCCGAGGGCAACCTGCGGGCCAGGGAGGGCTTGAAGGCTAGCAGGGATGCTAATCAAGCCTTGAGGGGTGTTTCTAAGCAGGTGGAGCTGGCGGTTAAGCATTTCCGGGAGATAGTGAGGGGCACGGAGAGCCAGGCGGACATGAGCCAGCAGGTGGTCCGGGCCACGGCGGATGTAGAAGAGCGTACGAATTTGATTAAGGCCGCTATGCGGGAGCAGGAGGACTCCAGTCGGTATCTGGATCAGCGGGCGAAGAAGATGCGGGACCTCACGGAACAGGTGGATCAGGCCACAAAGGAGCAGGCGGAGAGCATCCAGCAGATCACGGGCTCTGTGGAGAGTTTTCTCTCTGCCGTGGGAACGATCAGCAGGGCCACAGAGACGCAGGCCCAGGCCAGCTCGGAGATTGTTATCGCCTCGCAGGGGGTAAGCCGGGCCGCGGACCTGGTTGCGATCAGCGGGGAGACAGTGAGCAACACCGCGATGAGCGTGCTCCATCAGTCCCTTCTGCTTGAGCATGAGATGAAAGGCTTTGCACTTCCAGCCATGACGCCTTCCTTGCGCATAGGCCTTTTGCTTGACAAGCTACGCGAGGAGCGGTGGCCGCGGGAGCGGGAGGCATTCATAACCCGGGCACAGAATTTAGGTGCTGAGGTTCTGGATCGTGTGGCTGATGGTGATGTTGACCGGCAGGTTAGCCAGGCCGAGGACCTGCTGGAGCGAGGGGCTGGACTCCTGGTAGTGGTGGCCTCGGATTCGGAAAAAGCGGCCCGGATAGTGGAGAGGGCGCATGAGCGCGGAGTCAAGGTGATGGCCTACGATCGGATGATCCGGGACTGCGATCTGGACCTCTATATCACCTATGATTACCAGCGTGTAGGCGAGATGCAGGTGCGCTACATGATGAAGAATTCTCCGGTGGGCCGGTATCTATTGCTCGGGGGCTCACCCACGGATCAGACTGCTCTCTGGTTGCGCGAGGGCCAGCTCAAAGTGCTTCATCCGCTCAAGAAAGCAGGGATCATCCAGACCATTGAAGACCGATGGGTCCAGGGCTGGGACCCGGATGTAGCCTACAGGCAGATGAAGGATGTGCTCAAGGAGAGCAAAGGAAACCTGGATGCGGTTATAGCGTCCAATGATGGCACTGCAGGCGGGTGCATCCGCGCCCTTATTGAAGCCGGCCTGGCTGGCAAGATACCGGTGGCTGGTATGGACGCAGACCTGGCCGCGTGCCAGCGCATTGCGGCAGGGACACAGGCCATGACAATTTATATGCCCATCCGCCTAGAGGCGGTGCGTGCCGCGGAAGTGGCGGTCTTGAAAATGAAGGAAGAGGAAATTCCCGGACTGGATGAGACTATAAACAATGGCAAGATAGATGTTCCAGTGATACTTCTCAAGCCGGTGCGCGTGGACAAAGATAACCTGGATGAGGTCATCATCAAGGAGGGATTCCACTCACGCGAGGATATATATCTAGAAGGGGGCAACCCTCTGACGCGCCAGAGCTCTCAGCCATAACAATGATTCCACACATCCCAGGAAAGGCTGGACTGGAAGAGACCATGAAAAATTACGACATGAGAAAACAAACGATGGACATTCTTCCGCTCTTGATAAAATTAAAGAAGACATTGCCTTACTAAGAAAAAGGTCAGGATTGTCCGATTAATGGAGAATCTCTCATTGTTCGACGATATCGTGGTCGATGCCCCACCGACAGAGGGCATCAAGTATGTCGGCTCTAAGCTAAAGCTCCTTCCCTACATCATCCAACTGGCGAAGAAGGTTGGCGCCAAAACAGTGTTGGATGGTTTTTCTGGCACCACAAGAGTTTCTCAAGCCTTCGCTAAACGGGGGTATAGAGTTCTATGCAATGACATATTCATATGGTCTAAAGTTTTCGGCACTTGCTATCTTCTCAATGACAAGAGAGCTGAAGATTACTCTGAGCTCATTGGCCACCTCAACTCACTTAAACCAACAGATGGATGGTTCACGGAGAACTACGGCGGGCTGTCCAATGGAGGGAGTGCTGTTCAGCAAGATGGCCTTAAAAAGCCGTGGCAAGTTAAGAATACCAGAAAGCTTGATGCCATAAGAGATGAAATCGAGAACCTCAACCTCTCTAAGGTTGAGAAGGCCGTTGCCTTGACAAGCCTGATCTTTGCACTTGATAAAGTAGACAATACTCTTGGGCACTTTGTGTCTTATCTCAAGGAATGGTCGCCCAGGTCGTTCAATGACCTTTTTCTCAAGGTGCCGAGTGTGTTTGTTACAGAAGAACAACATAAGATTTTTTGCACTGACATTTTTGATCTTGCGAAGGATACGAGCGTGGACCTCGCCTACTACGATCCACCATACGGATCGAACAACGAGAAAATGCCTCCGTCCCGAGTGAGATATGCATCCTACTATCATCTGTGGACAACAATATGTCTCCATGACAAACCTAAGCTTTTCGGAAAGGCAAAGAGAAGAGAGGATACGAATGACAGGGTGGCTTCCTCTATTTTTGAGGAGTTCCGCAAGAATGAAAACGGGCGATTCATTGCTGTTGAAGCTATGGAACGCCTAATCCAATTGACACGAGCCCGATGGATCATTATGTCATATAGTTCCGGAGGGAGGGCTACTGCCGATGAACTGAACCAAGTTCTTGCGGAGAACGGAAGGATAATAGAAGTTGTAGAAGTCGATTACAAGAAGAATGTGATGGCAGGAATGAAGTGGACGAATGAATGGGTTCGAGATGCTGATACGCCCAATCGGGAATTTCTGTTTCTCATCGAGAAGAAATAGGATTAAGGCAAGGAAAAGAATATGGAGTCAGTGTTTCAATTCTGATGCCCTCGTAAAAAGTCATGAGACCGTTTGGATTGCAAGTTGAGAG
>CAZOMR010000095.1:0-11636 GCA_964580655.1 uncultured bacterium | reverse complement strand
TGTTACATTCAGTATAATTACCTTGTCTTTATTTGTCAAGTAGAAATATTACATGATCCCCCCTCTCCTTGAAATTAATTGCATTAATATGCAAGAATCATACCTGTATTGCCCTGGTAAATTATTTCGGATTATTCAATAAATCCAAGGAGTTCGCAAGGGATTACCCGGACATTCAGGCGGATAAATTTCTCTATTTTGAGAAATTATTATATTTTGAAAAAAACAGCTCTGAAGGGTGGGATCATGGATAAAAGATAAAGGTTTGTCATTTTGGATTTGAAACCACAAATTCTGGACATTTTTCCGCGATTCAGGATAAAATGATCTAACCATGAATTCTACGGAGCTGTCTGAGAATTTCCGCAAGCGGGATCGCAAGGTTCTCTGGCATCCATTCACCCAGCAGGAGTTGTGGATGAAAGATGCCTTCCCTGTCATTGCCAGAGGGAATGGCGCCTATCTTTACGATGTGGATGGCAGAAGATACCTGGACGGAGTGAGTTCGCTCTGGGTCAACCTGCACGGGCACAACCGGGTGGAGATCAATCAGGCTGTCAGGAGGCAGATCAGCATGCTTGCGCATTCCACATTCCTCGGACTCTCCCATCCCCCGGGAATCGAGCTGGCTGAAAAGCTCGTCGCGCTCGCGCCTCAGGGTTTGACACGCGTCTTCTTCTCGGATAACGGCTCCACTGCGATGGAGATAGCGCTGAAGATGGCATATCAGTACTGGCAACAAAAAGACCCTCCAGAGCACTCGCGGAAAAAATTTATTACCTTCACGAACGCCTACCACGGGGATACTATCGGATCGGTCAGCCTGGGTGGAATTGAACTCTTTCACACGGTCTATCGGCCACTGCTCTTTCAAACCCTGAGTGTTCCCTCGCCTTATTGCTATCGCTGTCCGGAGCGCCTGGACCTGTCAACATGCGAGCAAAAGGGATTCGCATGTCTGAATGAGCTTGAGCATGTCCTTTCACAGAATGCCCCGGAGGTCATCGGGGTTGTGATCGAGCCGCTTATGCAGGCCGCCGCGGGAATGCTGAACCAGCCACAGGGGTTCCTGCGCCAGGTTCGCAAGCTCTGTAACCGGTTCGGAGTGCTCATGATAGCGGATGAAGTCGCGGTCGGATTCGGCCGCACTGGAAAGATGTTTGCCTGCGAATGGGAAGCCGTCAGCCCTGACTTGATGGCAGTGGGAAAGGGTATCACAGGAGGATATGTCCCACTTGCCGCCACCCTGACCACGGAAGAGATATACAGTGCCTTTCTTTCAGAGACTCACAGCGAGCGCACCTTTTTCCATGGTCATTCCTACACGGCAAACCCTCTTGCCTGCGCCGCGGCACTTGCGAGCCTTGAAATCTTCAAAAAGGACAGGTCCCTTGATAATGTCCTTGCCCGCGCAAAGGAGTTGAAAAAAGGGCTTGACACCCTTCTTGATCTCGAGCATGTGGGCGATGTTAGGCAGATAGGCCTGATGGCGGGGATCGAGCTGGTCAGGGACCGCGCAGAGAAGGAGTCGTATCCTGATTCTCTTATGACTGGTTTTCAGGTAGTGCTCGCGGCCAGGAAGCGCGGTTTGATCCTGAGACCTCTCGGGGATGTAGTGGTATTGATGCCGCCGCTTTGCATCTCTTCTAGACAGTTGGCCTCTATCATCCGAATCACCCGGGAGAGCATCCGGAAGGTAGTTGAGGCGCGCGATTGATTTATCGTGGCATGTTCATCACCGGCACTGACACGGGGGTGGGAAAGACCGCTGTTGCCTGCGGGTTTGCCCGTGTCTTTGCCGATGCCGGGTTGAAGGTCGGTGTCCTGAAGCCGGTGGAGACAGGATGCAGGCGGGAGGGATGCCGTCTAATTCCCAGGGATGGTCTTGAGCTGATTAAAGCATCTGGGACCGACCAGGCGGTTGAGAGCGTGGTGCCTTACTGCCTGGAGGCTCCGCTTGCCCCGCTGTCTGCGGCGAGAGAGGCTGGCGTGGAACTCAGGCTGGAGAGGATATTCCAGATTCTGGACCGGATGCCGGGAGAATGCGAATTCATCATTGTAGAGGGGGCAGGCGGGTTGATGGTGCCTGTTCGCGAGCACTTCTTCTTCATTGACCTCATCAAGGCCAGCGAGCTCCCCTGCTTGATCGTGGCCGCAAACCGCCTGGGCGTGATCAATCACACCCTGCTTTCTATTCAGGCACTGCATGACCGGGGGATCGCGGTGCTCGGTGTGGTTCTCAATCAACTGACGCGTGAGGCTGACCCATCCTGCGCGAGCAATGCCGAGATGATTTCCAGGCTGGCCGGAGTGGAAGTGCTGGTGGACATGCCTTATTATGAACCCGCGGTTTTAGATGATAGAATTTATAATGCGTGCCGAGTTGTGCGGGACCATGTTTTAGAGCGGGCCGATAAGGAGGCCTGGTTGAGCGCAATGAGGTATTTACAGGGAAAATATCAAGAGTTGTAAGGGGGGATAAGATGTCTGAGAATCCCTTATTGCGGATATTGCATCCGCGTTCAATAGCAGTGTTCGGGGCCTCGGAAAAAATCACCACCATGGGCACCTACCAGTTGATTAATATTTTCCAGGGTGGTTTTCCGGGCAATGTCTACCCGGTGCACCCGAAGAAGGATACTGTTCAGGGGTTAAAGGCTTATGCCCGTGCCCAGGACCTTCCGGAGGCAGTTGACCTTGCGCTGATAACTGTTCCGACCAGGGCAGTGCCGGGTGTGATGCGGGACCTGGGCGAACGAGGGATCAAGAGAGCGATCATTATTTCCGGCGGCTTCAAGGAGATAAACGAGGATGGCCGAAGGCTTGAGATGGAGGTTGTGGAGATAGCCAGGCGATTCGGGATAAGATTTCTGGGCCCGAACTGCATCGGGGTGATAAACCCGCATCTTCCGCTCAACACGGCGATGTATCATTATTTTCAGCGGCCCGGTCACATGGCCCTGGCATCGCATAGCGGGACCTATGTAACGCAGGTCTTGCCGTATCTTCAAAAACGCGGCATGGGTTATTCCAGGAGTATAAGCCTGGGCAACGAGGCGGACATAGATGTTGTGACAGCGCTTGATTACCTGGCGGATGACGATGACACGCGTGCGATCGCGCTTTACCTTGAGGTTATACGTCGCGGTTCCGAGTTTTTGCGGACAGCGCGGCGGGTGAGCCGGATCAAGCCCATCGTGGCATTGTATGTGGGTGGCACGGAGGCTGGATCGCGCTCCGCTGCGAGCCACACTGGCGCAATGGCTGGTTCTGATGAAATCTATAACGGGGTCTTTGCGCAGACCGGTATCTTGCGCGCCCCGGATGTGCAATCTCTCTATAACTGGGCATTTTGCCTTTCCGAACAGCCCGGTGCGCCAGGGCCGCGCATGGCCATCATCACGCACTCCGGAGGGCCGGCTACCTCGCTGGCCGATGCCTGCAACCGCCACGGACTCGATGTGCCGGAATTCTCCCAGGATCTGCAAAACCGCTTAAAGGAATTAGTCCCAGCCACTGGCTCAAGCCGAAACCCTGTAGATGTCACCTTTGGTGTGAATATGAAAGCGCTTTTTTGGGACATACCAGAGGCTGTCCTTGCATCCGGTGAGGTTGACGGCTTAATTCTCCATGGTGTGGGCGGAGAGGCTTATTTCCGCGACATGGAGCGGGTGGCCAAGGGCAAGGTGCATTTCCCTGTGGATAAAATGGCACAATTCATGAGCCACATTTGCAAGGGACTTTATCAGGCCAGCCAGTCTGCAAGAAAGCCGGTAGTCTGCTCCGCGTTTTCTGACAGAACCGAGGACCCTGTCATTGCCGAGCTACAAGACCTTGGAATCCCCTGTTTCGACACGCCGGAACAGGCTGTCAGTGCAATGGCCGCGCTGAGAAGGCCCGGGAGGAAATAAGAAAAGCAGAGACCTACTTTTTCAATGAAGTGATCTTGACCTCCAGGTTCTCCTCGATCCTTTCGGAAATAAGGCGCTGGGTGCGGACTTCTTTTACCTCGTAGTCCACCTCGAGGCCCTCTTTCAGATCAAAATACGCCTTCCCGGAAATCTCACCGCCAACTACGACATCCCCGGTTTCAGAATGGTGGCGATATGAGCCGGAAAAGTTTATCCTGGCGCAAGGAATTCCTTTGTATTTAAGGGTCTTCTCCAGGGTGTAAATGATATTGACCGGAGTATTTACCGTGCGGCCAAAGGGCGTGAAGGTAAGCGTGGGGTTGTACTTCCAGGATTCTCCCACCGCCACAGGTCTGCCCGGAAAGGTCAGGCAATTCAGGTAATAGCGGCTACCTTTCTGGTAATGGACCACCCTGGCGACTCGGCCGAGCACATCCATCTGCCGCTCCACCGGCTCACCCTCCGCGGGCAGGCCCAATTCCCGCAGGTCTAACCTGGTTCCCTGATATTCAGAACCGGTCTCCTTCACGGTGAAGATGCCCTCGCCGCCATCGCCGCCAGTAACCTCCCATTGATCCAAAAATTGAAGATGCAGGACCTTGCTCTCGTTAGGCTCCCTCAAAGAGCCCTCCAGGTATTTCCTGTAATGAAAAACCTTGCCAGGGGTGAATTTGTAGCGGAGATCATATTTCTCCTGGCATTTCAAAGGCCCTGAGAAAATACTCAAGGCCGCGATTATGCCGCTGATCCCGATCAGCCAGGAAAGCGCAACTCTTGCCATACTATTCAAACTCAAATTCCCACAGCGGGTTCAGCGATTACATAAATTTTCTCTGCGCTCTTTCATTGAAAAGCATGCACCCTGAATTTGAAATGATGGTAACACCGCTGGCTTGACGCTGTCAAGAGACATGTCTTTACCTAACTCAGGTCAAGGAATTCCTGCATGGTGTAAAGACCGGGTCCTTGTTCGACCAGCCATCGTGCGGCCCGTAAAGCTCCATGCGCGAATGTGTCACGGGAGTGCGCGCGATGTGTAATCTCAAGCCTCTCACCCGGTCCGGCCATGAGCACTGTATGCTCGCCCACGATGTCTCCGGCACGCAGACTTTGAATCCCGATTTCATTTCTGTCCCTCTCGCCTATCATGCCCTGGCGATGATAGCGCGCCGCTTTTTCAACACGCAAGCCACGGGCATCCGCCAGGATCTCCGCAAGGCGAAGCGCTGTCCCGGATGGAGCATCCTTTTTAAGCCGATGGTGGGTCTCTGTCACCTCAAGGTCAAAATCTCCTCCCAGCACCTGGGCCGCCTTCTTTACCAGGTAGAACATGAGGTTAACGCCTGTGCTCATGTTCGGAGCAATAAGAATGGGAATTCTGCTCGCAAGGGATTTAATCCTTTCACTCTCTTCCGGAGACAGGCCGGTAGTGCCGATCACCACGGCCACATCATGAGCCGCGGCCACCTGAAGGTGTGAAAGAGTGGACGCCGGTGCAGTGAAATCCAGGATGACCTGTGCATCCGACAACAGTGGTTCCAGCCGGGGCGAGATGATTGTCCCGGCCTCGCCTATTCCGGCCACGATTCCTGCATCCTTGCCGAGGTCAGCGTGTTCCGGCTTTTCCACGGCACCGACAAGTGTGAAATCCTTGGCCTGAGCCACTGCGCTTACAAGACGCTGACCCATTCTTCCCCCGGCACCAATGACAATTGCCGTAATCATGTTCTTACCTTATCAGGCCGAACTTGCGCATTGCCGCAGACAGTTGAGGCCGGAAATTCTTTTTCAGCGGCGTGAGAGGAAGGCGGATTTCATCGGAGATCAAGCCCATGCGGTGCATTGCCCATTTTATCGGAATTGGATTTGTCTCAAGGTAAAGCACATCGTTCAGTATCTGAAGCTTATAGTGCAACCTGCGGGCCTTATTCCAGTCCTTCTTCTTGTAGGCCTTATAAAGCTGGGCGGTCTCTCTCGGCGCGATGTTTGCGACTACGCAGATGCCCCCGCATCCGCCTATTGAGAGGAGCGGGAGGTATAGATGGTCATCCCCTGTCAGAACCTTGAATCCTTTGCGCGAGGCCGCTATGGTGGCCGCAGTCTGGCGAAGATTCCCGGCCGCATCCTTAAGTCCGACTATGTTCTCTATCTTGCTCAGACGGCCTACAGTTTCCGGGCTCATGTTGACACCGGTGCGCGACGGCACATTGTAAAGGATAATGGGAATGTCCACGGCTTTAGCCACGGCACGGAAATGCTGGTATAGCCCTTCCTGGCTAGGCCGGTTATAGTAAGGCGTGATGAGCAGTGCCGCATCGGCCCCGGCTTTCTGCGCGTGAATTGTAAGGGAGACAGCTTCATCTGTGGAATTGGACCCGGTGCCAGCGACTACCGGGACACGCTTTTTCGCGGCATTGATCACAATCTCTATCACCCGGTGGTGCTCCTCGTGACTCAAGGTGGCGGACTCGCCGGTAGTGCCACAGGGGATCAGGCCAAGAATCCCGTTTTTGATCTGAAATTCCACAAGCCTCTTAAGCGCAGGCTCATCAATCTCGCCGTTTTTAAACGGAGTGACAAGAGCCACCATTGATCCTTCAAGCATAAAAAGTTTTCCTTTCTGGGCCGCTAATCGGACATCTCGACGCGATTGCGTCCATTGCGCTTTGCCTTGTAAAGCGCGTTGTCCGCCAGACGAATCAGGTCGTCCACCGAGTTGATCTCTGGATGCGGATAAAATGCAATGCCCAGGCTGATCGTGACCTTGAGATGCTTGTCTTCTTCTACCAGGACAAAATCTTCTATCCGGCGCCTGTATCTTTCCGCCACAACAAGCGCGCCGCGATCATCGGTCTCAGGGGTAAGCAGGGCGAATTCCTCGCCTCCGTAGCGGCCTACCATGTCGTGCACACGCAGGTTCTCCTGGAGAATACTGGAAATCTCTATAAGGATTTTATCACCAAGCAGGTGACCATAGGTGTCGTTGAAATCCTTGAAGTGGTCAATGTCAATCATGACAAACGCCATGCTGGAATCGTAGCGCTGGGCCCGCTGGAATTCGAGCTCCAGAAGCTCCATGAAATAACGGCGATTGTATAGCTTGGTCAGGCCGTCGGTGTTGCTGAGCTCTTCCAGTCTCCGGTTAGTGGCTCTGAGCTCCTCCTGAAGCGCCTTGATCTTGAAATGCACCCGCACCCTTGCAATCAACTCTCCCGGGTCAAACGGCTTCGTGATGTAATCGCTTGCGCCCTGCTCCAGGCCCTTGATCTTCAGCTTGACATCCTCTGCCCCTGTCAGCATTATCACAGGCACATCGTTAAACTCAGGCCTTGCCTTCTTCATGCTAAGAAACTTGAAGCCGTCAATCCCAGGCATCACCACATCGCAAAGAATCAAGTCAACATCCTTGTTGAGCAATATCTTGAAACCTTCAATCCCGTCCGTGGCCTCATAGTATTGATCAAACAGACCTGCCTGGTTCAAATAGCGCTTGACCTCAGCCCGGATTTTATTGTCATCGTCTATTATTAGTGCAGATCGCGGCATCTTTCTTGAACCTTATGTCCCTGCAGAATCCCTCTAAAGATTATATCCGCATGGCTCACTTGTCAAGCCTGGACATGCCCTGAACAATATCAGTATCTGAATCTATCACTTTTCAAGAAAACCAATTTTTTGGTTGAAACAATTTTGAGTTATTCTTATAATTGATTGAGCATTTTGGGGTAGAAAGGAGTACCGATGAGGGATGTATATGTGATCGGGGTAGGTATGACACGGTTCGGCAAATTCCCTGATAAAGGATTGAAATCTCTGGCCCGTGAGGCGGTAGAGGGGGCCTTGAAGCATGCTGGCATTGAAAAGAGCCAACTGGAGGTCGCGAGCGTGGGCAATGCCTATGCCGGGATAGCAACCGGCCAGGAGTCCATTCGCGGGCAGGTGGTGCTACGGGCCATGGGCATCGGGGGTCTGCCGGTCTTCAACATCGAGAACGCGTGCGCGTCATCGGCCTCGGGCTTTATGATCACATGGATGGACATAGCACTCGGGCTACATGATGTGGGTCTCGCCATGGGCATGGAGAAGATGTATCTTGAGGACCGGGACAAGCGGCTGGCCCTTTTTTCCGCTTCCATGGACCAGGAGGTGCTTGAGACATTCAAGAAGATGGCGAAGAAGAGCGCAAAAGACGCGGCAAAGAAAGCAGGGTCAAAAAGCGAGGGCGCTAGCAAGCGCAGTCTGTTCATGGATGTCTATGCCATGGCAACACGCTGGCACATGCAAAAATACGGGACCACACAGCGCCAGCTAGCCGTGATCAGCTCAAAGAATCATAACAACAGCGCGCTCAATCCCTATTCGCAGTATCAAAAGCCAATGACAGTGGATGAGATACTTTCCGCACCAGAGGTCTCATACCCTTTGACCCGGCCTATGTGCGCTCCCGTGGGAGACGGTGCGGCCGCGGCGGTTTTGTGTTCCGGGGATGCGCTGAAGAGGATCGGGGCTGAAAAGCCGGTCAAGGTGCGCGCTGTGGTGCAGGCATCCGGCCGCGACAGAGGCACGGAGGATACCGACATCGGCGAGATAATGGCGGAGAAGGCTTACGAGATGGCAGGGCTGGGCCCCATGGACATTGATGTAGCGGAGGTGCATGATGCTACTGCGTTTGGGGAGCTTCGTGCACTGGAGAACATGAAGTTCTGTCCCGTGGGTGAGGGCGGGCCTTTCTCGGAGGCTGGCAACACTGCGCTGGGAGGAAAGATACCGGTCAATCCTTCAGGGGGCCTGGAGTCCAAGGGCCATCCTGTCGGAGCTACCGGCGTGGCCCAGATAACAGAGATAGTATGGCAGTTGCGAGGCGAGGCTGGAGGGAGGCAGGTGGAAGGTGCAAGGATCGGCCTGGCAGAGAACGGCGGCGGCAACATCGGCCTGGAGGAGGCCGCGCTGAATATAACCATTCTTGAAAGGGTTTGAAAGTGGCGAAAAGGGGATACGGCGCGGTGATCGCGCCAGCGGGGAAAGCTGGCAAGCCGATCATTGACAATGAGAAATGCAATGGTTGCGGTTTGTGCGTCAGCATCTGTCCGCTGGGTGCGCTGGAGATCAAGGCCAAAAAGGCTGTGCCAGTGGTGTGCATGCGCATGGGAAAGAACATGGAGGCTTCATGCTTTGCATGCAGGGACTGCATAGCGGTCTGCCCCGAGGACGCGATAAAGGTGGAGGGCTCGGTCATTATAGATAAGGGTTTATATCGGTCCCAATCCCCTGATCGGCCACTTAGGCCCCCGGAGCCGCTCGGAGAGGGAAAGAAATTCTCCGAGATACAGGATCAGCTTACCGAGGTCGAGCGGGTGATATTTCGCAGACGCTCCAACCGCATCTTCAAGAAGAACCCTGTACCGAGGGAGATGATCGAGCGAATACTTGAGGCTGGCCGTTACGGCCCTTCCGCTGGAAACAACCAGCCATTGAGGTATATCGTCATTTCCGACAAGGCATTGATAGAGGAGATCGAGAATGCATGTCTGGGGCTGTTGAAGATGCTTGCCAGGGCATATCGCGAGGGACCATTTCCTGTCCGGGCAATGCTTCATCTTTACGGCCTTTGGAACCCGCAGGACATGGACATACGGCCTATCTATGCTGTAAACGCTCTGATGCGAGAGGGGTCCAGGCTCAGTCTTTTTCATCATGCGCCGTGTGTCATCCTGGTGCTTGCTGACAGGCGCGGCGTAAGCGACTATCGGCTCGACTGCGGCATAGCGGCCCAGAACATAGTCCTGGCCGCACACTCACTGGGGCTTGGAACATGCTATGTGGGCCTGATAAAGAAGCCGCTCAGTATTAACAGGAAGCTCAAGAAGAAGCTTGGCATTGAATACCCATACGAGCTTGTGACCTCAATAGCACTCGGATACCCCCGGGTTACTCAAGACAAGGAAGTTATCAGGGAGAAAACCCCTATAACATGGCTCGGCCCCGGAGAAACCGGTACAGAATAATAATGGAGGATTACCTGTCATGAAAAGCACGCGATTTAATATCAATCTCTTCAATCTCCTGGGAAAAGCTAATGTTGACCCGGACAAACACGCGTTCACATTCGTGAATACCGACCTGAGCGACGAGAGGATCACCTACCAGGATATGTACGAGAACTCCAACCGCCTGGCCAATATCCTCAGGAAAAACGGGGTCGGCAAGGGCGATACATTTGTGCTCCTGATGCGGAACCACCCTGAGTTCATCTATGCCCTGACTGCGGCAACCACGATCGGCGCAATAGCTGTGCCGATTGACCCGAGGTACAAGGGCGGCAAACTGGAGTTCATAATAAAAAACTCAAAGGCAAAGTGCGCACTGGTCATGGATGAATTCCTGGATGCCATCCTGGAGATTCTGCCGGATATAAAGGACCTGAAGATCATAGCGGCAGGATACAAGGGGCATCATAATGTTCCCGTGAATCCCGACTATCCGGTGCTTGCGGACCTTCTTGCTGAAGCCTCTTCCGACCCGCCTGATGGTTTCATTGCTAATGACCCATCGCTTCCCTGCCAGATAATCTTCACCTCCGGCACAACCGGAGACCCCAAGGGCGTGGTGCTCAAGGGCGACCGGTTATGGATATACGGGATGATGGGCGGGGTTGTCTGGAAGTATCAGCCGGACGACATCCTCTATACCGGCCTGTCGCTCACGCACGGCAATGCCCAGGCGGTTACGGTCTTTCCGGCCATCGCAAAGGAGATTCCAGCGGTGCTCAGCGAGAAATTCACAAAGAGCAAAATCTGGGACATCTGCAGGAAGTATGCCTGCACCAGCTTTTCACTGCTAGGAGGAATGATGTCCGGGATATACAACGAGCCGCCAAAGCCGGATGACGCGGACAACCCTGTCCGCGTGGTGATCAGCGCGGGCACGCCGCGTGCGATCTGGGAAGATTTCGAGAAGCGCTTTAATGTCAATATCCATGAATGGTACGGCGCGGTTGAAGGAGGCCTTGCGCATAATCCTCCGGGATTCGCGCCGGTAGGGTCCTTCGGAAAGCCGCTCGAGATGTTCATGGAGATGAAGGTGGTGGACGAGAACGATAATGAATGCCCGCCTGGGGTGCAGGGAGAATTGATCTCCAGGATGAAGCAGGGAAAGACCGAGGTGACCTACCTTGGCAAGGATGAGGAGTCAAAGGAGAAGACGCGTGGAGGATGGCTCCGCCTGGGCGACATCTGCCACACGGACGAGAACGGAAACTTCTATTTCGACTACCGCAGGGGCACGGAACTGCGCCGGCACGGAGACTTCATCCAGCCGGATTATGTTGAAAAGGTCATCGGAGAACACCCGGACATCTCGGAGGTCTGCGTATACGGCATCCCGGCAGAGACAGGGGCGCCCGGGGAGAGCGACCTGGTTGCGGCTGTAATGCTTTTTCCTGGAAAAAAACTGGATGTGGAATCCATAAGAAAGGCATGCAAGAAGCAACTTGAGGCAAACTCCATTCCATCATACATTCAACTTGTCCAGGATATGCCCAAGTCATCATCTGAAAAAATACTCGACCGCGAACTCAAAGATAAATTCAGCCCCGATGCCGAAAATGTCTTCAGGTTGGCATAAGGGGGCAGGTCTTGACAGTTATGCTTTCAGATAACTACTGAATCCCGCAGGGTGTGCGACATAAATGGTGACTATCCATGAAATATACGGCTCCTCTTGAGA
>CAZOMR010000094.1:0-11681 GCA_964580655.1 uncultured bacterium | reverse complement strand
TGAGTATCAACAGACCTATTCCTGAATCTTTAACTTTAATTATTTCTTCTTTGCGCTCTTTGCGCCTTTGCGGTAAAATTATTCAGCTCTTAACTGCAAGATTCGGGACAGTTATTAGTATGAATTCGATCAAGAGATACCATGATCTAATGCGGGTTCTCTCATGCGAGGATCGTGTGCTTTGCATGATCCGTCTTGATCCCGATTCTATAGCGGTGGGATTTTATCCTGAAGCGAGTTAGTTAAAAAAGGCCTCAAGGGCAAAAGGAAAAAAACAGGGAAAGGGTATAGCGAGATGAAGCGATTGATCCGGGGAACAATACTGATCGGGATTCTATGGCTCTGTGGGTGCCAGGTATTGAAGGAAAAGGTGACTTTTCAGCGCGATAAAACATTTTCCACAGAAGAGAGGAGAAGCATGAAGAGAGGCGAGAATCTTTTGAAAATGAGGTTGGATAGTGGTCTTGAGGTGGTTGTGGAGGAGAACCATTCAGCGCCTGTGGTGGGCCTGAATGTCTGGGTGAAGGTAGGGAGTGCGGACGAGGTGAAGGGTGAGGAAGGCCTTGCTCATGTTCATGAGCACATGTTGTTCAAGGGCACAGCTAGGCGCGCCAGGGGACAGATCGCCAGGGAGGTGGAAGCAATGGGTGGGGACATCAATGCCTTTACCTCCATGGACTACACGGTTTATCACATAGTGGTGGCCAGCCGCTATTTTGACCAGGCGCTGGACATACTGGCGGACGCACTCCAGCACTCCAGCTTTGAGGCAGAAGAATTGGAAAAGGAGCTCAAGGTTATACTCGAAGAGTTACAGCGCGGCGAGGACAACCCCAGACACAAGATATACGAATATTTCTTTGAGCAGGCATACACAGAGCACCCATATAAGCGGCCGGTGATAGGTTATCGGGACACCATTTCCGAATTCGACAGACAACATGTCCTGGATTTCTTCCATAAATGGTATCAGCCACGGAACATGGTGGTGGCCGTGTCCGGAGACATTGACCGGATGTCTGCGGCGCGCCGGATCAAGGAGAAATTTGCAGGGGCCAAGCCTACAGATTTGATAAAAAGCCCGAGGGAGGTTGTGGAGCCTGAGCAGAGAGAGATGCGGGTCAGGCTTTACCGGGAGGATGTGATGGAGGGCTATATGAATCTCGGTTTTCATATCCCTGCTTTCGGCCACGAGGATATGCCTGCGCTGGATGTGCTTTCTGTGGTTCTCGGAACCGGCGAAAGCTCCCGGCTTATGGAGAGAGTGCGTTCGGAAAAAAGGCTTGTCAGCAACATCTGGGCATATGCGTATACCCCGCGTAATCCCGGGGTGTTAATGGTCGGAAGTAATTTCATGCCGGAGAAGCTTGCCCCGGCCCTGGAGGAGACCTTGAGGGAGATATATCGGCTCAGGGACGAGGAGATACCGGAGTGGGAGCTGGAAAGGGCCAGGCGACATGTCCAGAGTGAGTCCATATATGCCAGAGAGACTGTCCAGGGCGAGGCAAGGAGGATCGGATTCCTGGTAGCCGCGACCGGAGACCCGTTTTATGAGGATGCGTATCTTGAAAAGGTGCGAAATCTCAAGACCACAGACCTCTGTCGCGTGGCGAGAAAATACTTCAACTCATCCAATTTAACCGTGTCGGCAATTATTCCCAAGGACTCCGATCCCGGACTTTCAAAGGATGTGCTCAATCAGGCTATCCTGAAAGCCGAGGCTCCGAAGGAAAATGAGCAGGCGGAAGAGAAGGCGCAAACTGTGGGTCTGCCGCTGGCGAGTAAACCCGGCACCGGCACGAGCTTCAGCCCGCCAGTCAAGTTTTCCCTTCAAAACGGCATCCGGCTGATCGTGCGGGAGAATCATACTGTGCCGCTTGTCTCGGTCAGGGCCGTTTTTCTCGGAGGATTGCGTGTGGAGACACGCAGGGAAAACGGGCTGGGAAACTTCATGGCCGAGGTGATGACAGAGGGGACTCGGACATATTCCTCAGAGCAGATACACAGGCAAATCGAGGCAATGGCAGGAAGTATAAGCGGCTTTTCAGGTAATAACAGCTTCGGCGTAACAATGGATGTCCTGAGCGCCTACTTTGATCAGGCATTCGAGATTTTATCCGAGGTGCTCTCATGCCCCAGTTTTCCGCGCGAAGAGGTTGAGAAGGCCCGGATGATCACACTCTCCCAAATCCGCGCGCAAAATGATAACCCCTTTCGGGTGGCCATGAAGCAGTATCGCTCCCTGCTGTATCCGCATCATCCTTACGGGATGAATCCATTGGGCGAGGAAGACACTGTGAAGAGTATCTCACGGGACGACATCTTAAAATTTTACCAGCATTATGCCCGGCCATCGAACCTGGTGATCGCCTTAGCAGGTGATGTGGATGCGAGGCATGTGAAGAGCCTGATCGAGTCCAGGCTGGGAGACTGGGAAGGGATTAAGGTCGAATTTCCGGAACTCGCACTTGAAGCAAAGCCGGAAGGAATCCGCCGCGGCGTGACCTGCAAAGAGAGGAGTCAGAGCAATATCATCCTCGGATTTCAGGGCCCGAGGATGGATTCTCCGGACAGGTTTGCGTTGGAGGTCTTGACCGGAGTTTTATCAGGCATGGGCGGAAGGCTCTTCTCAAGACTGCGCGACCAGGCAAGCCTCGCATATTCGGTCTATGCCAGCAATATACAAGGGATAGAGCCGGGATTCTTTTATGTGTATATCGGGACATCGCCTGAAAAGGAAGACCAGGCAGTGCAAGGGATACTGGGAATCCTGGAGGAGGTTATAAGCCAGCCTGTGAGTGATGCTGAGCTTGAGAGAGCAAGGAAGATGCTGATCGGAGATTTCGAGATCGAGCTTCAGAGGAATTCAGCATGGGCCGCAAGAATGGCCTTTGATGAGATTTATGGCCTCGGCTTCGATTGCTATCAGGAATATGCTGAAATGGTCCAGACAGTGGACAAACAGGCAATACAGGACGCCGCAAAGAACTATATCAATCCAGCCGTCTACGCCATATCCATTGTCCATCCTTGCGAAGATACGAAAGATAAAAATTAAGCTGGGAGATAGAGGAGATAGTATCAGAGCTTCACTTGAAACTTAACGGCTTAATTGTAGATTGAAGGGCTGACCCACTCAGACCCACTCACCCCAGAGGGAAGGTGAATGAGCAAGAGAAAGCAAAAAGAAACTGGGATAAAGGTAGCAGACCTCATAAGAGGTTCACGAGCATTTCAGAAGAATGAGCAGCGAGATGCCATGTACCATGTAGCAACTTTCCTTATCAAGTATTTCTGGAATAACCTCTACGAGGTGACCAACGCCTTAGGCGTGCTCCTCCTGACCTGGAACCAAGCATTCTACCGATACGGCTCTTTCAACTTTAATAAGCTGGAAAGCGCATTGAACAAATGGAAACCAGAAATAAATTCTTTCCGCACAAGGGATATTTTTTCATTTGATGAAGCACAAAAGATGGGGTCGCTGTTAAAAGGCTTTTCAATGATCTTATGAACGCCCTCCGAGACCCCAAAGGAAGAAGGTCACCAGTCGGTGTAGCGAAGGCACTTCATCTCCTTTGTCCAGATTTCTTCCCTATCTGGGACGGTGAGATTGCCAGTGCATACAAATGCTGTTGGTATTCGTGGGAGAAGGCACCGCACAAGTATATCGAATTCATAAATAAGAACCGCAGAGTATTGGATGGTCTTTTACCAGACATGAAGAACTCCGAAAGGAAAAAGGCCATCAAAGACATCTGCAGGGAATGCTCTGTGGGAGACCAGGAAAAATTTATTCTAAAAATTCTCGATGAATACAATTATGCCAAATTTACCCAGGAATGGATTTAGAAAATGAGCCCCATTGAACCTAAAGAAGCAGGAGAGATTGGAAAACAACCAGCCCAGGAGATGCTGGGACTTACCTTGCATCCAGACTCCCGGACTTTCCCCGAAAATTTGAGCTCCCGACAAGGTTGTCTGGGGAGAGAGAGGATCAGTGCGGTCCCGATGGGCATCAAGGAAAAAGGGCGCCGGGTGTAGGCGCGAAGCGAAGAGCATAAAGTTGTTAATGCCTGGCGTCGAATCCGGGGCCTAAGTGCTATGATAGTTTTAAGTGAACCTGACTGGTGCGAAAGTCCTTGACCATGGCCTGGTGCTTGAGTAAGATGTTGGGTAATCATGGACAAGGCGGCTGGTTTAAATAATTCCTCAGGCATCAACCGGTCCAGCGTGATCCGATTCATCATTCTTATTATCATCGTGGCTGGCACGATAATCATTTTCCGCACCACGGATATAAACCAGTATTTCACTCAGGCCAGGATCAACGATGCGATTGCTTCTATTCGGTCGTTTGAATCTCAATTCGGTGTTT
The DNA here is from genome assembly GCA_964580655.1 of uncultured bacterium. GTDB lineage: Bacteria > RBG-13-61-14 > RBG-13-61-14 > RBG-13-61-14 > CAZOMR01 > CAZOMR01. Next base: position 7,303 of record CAZOMR010000094.1, on the reverse strand, counting down.
TTGGGCCCATCATGTTCTTTCTCATCGGGACATTGGCCATTGTCATCAATGTCCCCACTATATTTATCATCTGGTTCGCGGTGATGACATACGGCACCTGGGGAGGTATAGTTGAGGGGGTCTTGTGTTTAAACGCGTCCTCATTAGCCATCTACGGCATCTCAAGGCTTCTGGGCCGTGATTTCATTTATAGTGTATTCGGACGGCGGTTTGCGAAGATAGAGGATCGGTTCGAGCAGGGAGGTCTCATGATGGTGATATACATCCGGCTTATCTTTTTCATGTTGCCGCCTGTCAACTGGTTCCTGGGACTAGTGAACCTGAAATTCACTGACTTCTTTTGGGGCACATTGCTCGGCACTTTTCACAATCTCGTCATCAACGCCTGGATCGCAGGGGTAGGGATCAAGATCATCATGGAGGGCCGGTCGCTTATGGTCTGGGAATCTCCCGAGCTTGCTCCCCCGCTTATTATCGGACTCTTAATTTTTGTAGCCATCCGGATTTTCGACTGGCAAAGACAAAAACGCAAAATCGCAGCCTCTATGAAAGAAAAGGAATGTACAATGGAAAATGAGGGAATTTAGATATGGTGATTTCAAATGGAGTGCAAGCGCCCGTGTTTGAGACAGAGGACCAGCACGGCAATGCTGTTAAGGTTCCCGGGGACAAGAAGGCCGTGCTGATGTTCATGCGCTACCTCGGGTGCCCCCTATGTCTTCAGAAGATTAAGGGGGTGGCGGCTAACATCGAGAGGTTCCGTGCCGCAGGGGCTGAGGTGATGGTGGTGGTGCAGAGCACACCCGGTCGCGTGAAGATATTTGCCGAGAAGAATGGACTGCCTTTTACTTTGATTTCAGACCGCGAAAATAAGCTCTATGAACTCTACGATGTTAGCGTAGGCGGGATCAGGCAATTTCTCGCGCCGAATGTGCTCAAGGAATCGGCCAAAGCCATGCTCAAGGGCCATCTCCATGGCCGCTTCGAGGGCAAGGAGTTCCAGATACCCGCGGCCTTTGTGATAGGCACTGATGGCAAGGTCCAACTCGCGCACTACGGCAAGGATGTGGCGGATTTTGGAGACATGGAGGATATACTGGAGGCGCTGAAAGGCGCTCCCTAGCCCGGAGTTCTGGGAATACTGGCAGAACATGAACACCGGAATATTTTATTATTGCTACAACTGCCTGAATGCCTGTCCTGTGGGAAGATAATCCAGGCGCATTAGTCTACGACCATGCTATTGTTACTAGCTTGCGGGTCCAGTCGGTCTCCGGGATACAAAGATCTTCCATTGACTCAAGTTTCGCGCCCATGTCCTTGATGATCTGGTGAGCGCGTTCCAGCTCCTCTTCAACGCGGGAGCCCTTCATGAGGAACAGCCTTCCGGAAGGCTTGAGATAGGGCATTCCAATGCGGACCATGAACGAGACCTCCGCGACAGCCCTTGCCATGACCGCATCAAGCTGGCCCTTGAGAGCGTGCTGGAACCAGGTGTCCTCGGCCCTCTGTTGGAGTGCCTGACAGTCCTTGAGCCCGAGTTCCCGGATAGCAGTCCTCAAGAAGCTCACCTTTTTTGATCGGGACTCAAGAAGGAGCACCCGCAGGGATGGCCGGATGATCTTCAGGGGGATGCCTGGGCATCCCTGTCCGGAGCCTATGTCCATGACGAACCAGGAGTCTTGGAGGCGATGATGAAGAAATAGTGAATCCAGGATAAGTTTTATCACTATTCCTTTCTCATCACGGATGGCTGTGAGGCTGATCTTTCGAGACCATTTTCTGAGCAGGGCAGAATAGCGGTCGAATTGATCCAGATCTTTTCCCCCGAGGTGTATGCCCATGTGCCGGGCATTTTTCCTCAAGAGATCAATGGATTCAGGTTTCATGCCCGGGTTTTCTCCCTGGTCTTGAGATATATCTGGAGCGCGGAGATAGCGGCTGGTGTGATTCCGGGTATGCGGGATGCCTGCCCGAGTGTGCCGGGCCTGAGTTGGTCGAGCTTTTCTCTGGCCTCGGAAGACAGCCCGTGGATGATTTTATAGTCCGTGTCTTCCGGGATGCCCTGTTTCTCGCGACCTCTAAACCTCTTCACATCGAGCTCCTCCCTCTTCAGGTAGCCTTCATATTTTATCTGGATCTCAACTTCCTCGCACACAGCCTGCGAAAGGCTTGTTCCCTTTTTATTCTTAATGCTTCCCTGATGTAAACCGAGAATATCCCCATAGCTCAACTCGGGCCTCTTAAGAAGCTGTGCAAGGCTGTGGGGCTTGCGGATCGGTGCTGTCCCTTTTTCAACCAATGCCTGTCCTTCAGACCCGAAGGGTCTGGATGAATTAAATCTCTCATCCGGATGAATCCAGGTATTCTCAAGGCGCGAAATCTCTCTCTCGATCTCATGTTTTTTCTCAAGAAATTTCTCATAGCTCTTTTCCGGCACCAGTCCGATGCGGTATCCGATTTCTCGAAGACGCAAGTCCGCGTTATCCTCGCGTAAGAGAAGCCGGTATTCAGCGCGAGAGGTGAACATACGATATGGCTCTTTTGTGCCCTTTGTTATGAGGTCGTCAATCATCACGCCGATGTATGCCTGTGAGCGATCCAGGATGAGTGGTCCCCCTCCCTTTACATGGAGTGCAGCATTGATGCCTGCGATGATTCCCTGGCCCGCGGCTTCCTCGTATCCCGATGTCCCGTTTATCTGGCCTGCGAGGAACAGTCCGGACACTATTTTTGTTTCAAGTGAGGCTTTTAGCTGTGTGGGGATGACGAAGTCGTATTCAACAGCATATCCGGGCTCGATGATCCGGGCGTTTCCCAGTCCGGGTATGGAGTGCACCATGGCATCCTGTGCATCCAGAGGCAGTCCTGTGAAAAGGCCGTTCGGGTAGATGAGCTGGCTCTCTATTCCTTCCGGCTCCAGGAAGATCTGGTGCGAGGTTCTGTCCGGAAACCGTAGAACCTTGTCCTCGATACTTGGACAATAACGAGGGCCTGCTCCCTCTGTCATGTCCGTCAGATATGCGGAGCGCTTGCTTTCTCTGCGGATGATCTCATGGGTGCACTCGTTCGTGTGGGTGATATAACAGAGCACCTGTGCCCGGTCAATGCGGTTTGTATCAAAAGAGAATGGCAAGGGAGAATCGTCGCCCGCTTGCGGGGTCAGCCCGTTGAATTTACAGGTTGCCTTATCAAGGCGCGGGGGGGTGCAGGTTTTTAATCTCCCGAGTTCCAGTCCGAGGTCTTTGAGGCTTTCGGAGAGTTTTTGTGCAGGGCTTTCGCGGATTCTTCCCGCAGGAGTGCTGTTCTCGCCGATGTGGATAACACCGTTAAGGAATGTTCCCGGTGTGATGATCACGGCCTGGGCATGGAATTTTTCGCCGGATCGTGTGAAGACTGCCCGGACATTTGAATTTTCAACAAGGACATTTTCAACAAGGTCAGGGATCACGGTGAGATTCTTTTGAGCCAGGACCGCGTTTGTCATGTATACCCGGTAGGCTTCACGGTCGGCCTGTGCCCGGCTTGATCGTACCGCCGGGCCCTTCCTGGTATTGAGCCTGCGGAACTGTATTCCGGTTGAGTCAATGGCCCTGGCCATTTCGCCCCCGAGTGCGTCAATTTCCTTGACCAGTTGTCCCTTGGCAATGCCTCCGATGGCAGGGTTACAGCTCATCAGCGCGATCGTCTCCAGACTGATGTTGAAGAGTGCGGTCCTGGAGCCCATCCTGGCCGCGGCCAGTGCGGCCTCACAACCCGCGTGACCCGCTCCCACTACAATGACATCATAGAAATTTTCCATGGCGAATAATGGAATAGGTTTGCGCTGTCCCTATGCTATTTTCCCTGAAGATGAACGGGAGATAAGCATTGCGAGGTTAGATCAGTCTTGCTCATCCCTGGCTTTGGGCTTGACGATAACACTGCGGTAGCCATAGGGACCTTCGCTTTCGGTGTAAAGGTCAGGATGATCTTTAAGTGTGAGGTGAACCACGCGGCGTTCGCTTGCGGGCATGGGATCGAGGATCACGGGTTCACCGGTTTCGCGGGCCTCTTCAGCGGCGCGGCGGGCCTGCTCCACGAGATGTCCGCGTCTGCGCGCCCGGTAATGTTCGGTATCCACCTCCACTCGTTTCCGTGTCTGGCCCCTCTTGTATGCGATGCGATTGACAAGGTATTGGATGGCTTCCAGGGTCTGACCCCTGCGTCCGATGAGAATGCCTGTGCCGTCGCCCTCGATGTTTACGAAGATGGTCATCTCATCCTGGCGCGTGCGGATTCGGGGCGGTCTTTGTAAAGGGAAGTATTTGATTATCTCGGAGCATATCTCTCTGACCTTATCCTCGGCCACCTGATCATAAGTTTCAGAATCCTCGGAGGCATTTTCAATCTTTGAATCCTTTTCATCGGGCTCGGGAGAAGGCCCGGTCAGGAGACCCTGTTTTTCTTCGCGGGTTTGCTCGTCAAGTTCCGGTGAATTATTGTCCTCGTCAATGCCTTTTTCATCGTCTTCCATGTTTATCTCCTTCGCCATACGGCTTGATTTTTACTTCTTGCTCTTGTTCACATATACCTGCTGTCCTATTCCCACGATGTTGCTCACTGTCCAGTAGAGCAGTAGTCCGGATGGGAAATAGAGAAGCAGAAACACGAACACAATCGGCATCATCATCATCATTTTGGCCTGGGTTGGGTCCCCGGTTGTGGGAGTCATTCTCTGCATGATGAGCTGTGATCCGCCCATGAGCATAGGCAGGATCAGAAGGGGGTCTCGGCTGGACAGATCATTTATCCATCCGAAGAAGGGAGCGTGTCGAAGTTCGATGGAGATAAGCAGTGCCTTGTAGAACGCGAAGAAGACCGGAATCTGGATGATCATGGGCAGACATCCGCCCATGGGGTTGATCTTGTGGCGCTTGTATAGAGCGGCCATCTCCTCCTGCTGTTTCATCTTCTCACCCGCGTATTTCTCGCGGATAACCTTCATCTCGGGCTGGAGCTTTGCCATCTCCTTCATGGACTCCTGGCCCTTTCGGGTAAATGGAAACATGATCATTCTGAGGAGCACAGTCAGGATTATGATCGAAACCCCGTAATTATGAAACAACTTGTCTATCAGGTTAAGTCCTGCCATGAGGGGCACGACAAGGATCTTGAGCATACCGTAGTCAATGGCGAACTGGAGGGTGCTCCTTGCCTGGACCAGGATGTTCTTGCGCTTCGGGCCCATGAACAGCTTAAGCGCGGCTAGCTGTCCCTGGTCAAGCTGGTCCTTTGCTGGAATGACAAGGACCTCTCCGGAGTATTCCTTGACTGCCTTTTTGTCCTTGATCAAGGCGGGATCACCGGTATAGCGCACTGACCAGGAGAGTGTCTCCGTGCCTTCCTTGAGAATTGTACCCAGGAAATAAGAATCCGTGAACCCTGCCCAGTCAATCCCGGCAACCTCCACAACGGAATCAGGCTTCTCCAGGTCCTTGAGCTTGATCTGCACCAGTTTCTTGCCAGTATGGATCACTGGCCCGTTGAAATTTATCCGGCTTAGCCTGTTAAGCGGCTCAAAGAGAAAGCTCATGCCCAGCCAGACCTTGCTTCCCTGGAGGGCCTCTGGGGCAAGCCCCTTTGTGGTTACGCTGAATTCGACGAAGTGCTTATCCGGGCTGAATTTGAAAATCTTCTGAACCTCCTTGCCTTCTCCCAAAGGATAGCGAAACACCAGGGCTTTCGGCTCGCCATCTTCCACGATCAGATCATCTTCATCCACCTCCCAGACCGCATCCGGAGGGATAAACTGGTCTTTCTCCAGCCCCCATTTGATGGCACTCCTGAAGGGTTTTCGCTCAGGACCCAATTTCTCGCCGGCAAGGTCCACGAGTTCAGGTTCGAAAGGAGGGATTTTTTTTAAGGGAGGCCATTTAAGATTTATCTCATAGGGATGATAGAGCCTGGTCTTGTATTCATTGAGCTTCCAGCTTAATGGGATTGCACCGCGGGTGGTGAATTCAATGGTATAGACTTTGGTTTTGACCGTAACTCGCTTTCCCGGCGAGGCATCTGCCTGAGGCGGCAAAGACGCGGGCAGGGGTTTTGGTGCTGGTTTTTCATAAAGGCCGACTGCCACCTTGGTGGCGGTGTCAGCGAACAGGGTCTGCGGAGATGTAGCTGTGCTTCCGGTCTGAACCTGAGCCGGCTGTTCCATGGCAGGCGCAGGCGGCTTTTTCTTGGGTTTGGGAGCAATGAACATGGACCACAAAAAAATGATCCCAAAAGCAAGGATAACAAAAAGTATGAAATTTTTCTCTTCCATCTTCTAAATTCCTGGATGCGGAACTAGAACCCTAAAGTCCCTTTACGGCACAGGGTCGTATCCTCCGGGATGAAAAGGGTGGCAACGGAGGACTCTCCTCGTACTCAGGTATAAGCCTTTATAAAAGCCGTATTTTTCAAACGCCTGTATTGCATATTCAGAGCAGGTGGGCACAAACCTGCACGCCGGCGGGAATAACGGCGAAATCACGCGCTTATAAATCCGGATGGCCACTATAATGACGCGACTCATCTCGCCTTTTCTATCTCCCGCTCAGCGATCCTATCCAGGGCCGCAAGCAATTCCTCGCAAACCTCATTATAACCCGGAATCTTTGCTCCCGGCCTTGCGATAAAAACCAGGTCCAGGCCGCCAGTCCCCCTGCCAGTAACCCCGGCAATAAGTCGAGAGCGGATTCCCTCTTTATTCAAACGGAAAAATTCCCGCAAAAGTCTTTTCACCCGGTTTCTCTCGTGCGCCTTTCCCACTTTACGACTCACGCTGATCCCGATGCGAAGCTCATCTCCCTCGCGAAAAAGATGATGGATGATAAAATGCTTTGAGGAGTCCCTGTCTCCACGCCGATATACCTCTTTATATTCTCGACTCTTCCGTATGCGCTCCGCCTTTGACAAACCATGGTGTGGCATCAGCTCTCTGGCAGAGCCGCTATTTCTTCGGAGTCCGGACACTGAGCCGTGTTCTCCCTCTTGCACGACGATGCTTGAGCACCCTCCGGCCACCATGAGTACGCATCCTTTTTCTGAATCCATGAGTGCGCTTGCGCCGGATATTGTGCGGCTGATAAGTCCGCTTCATCTTTACATCACCTGTCTTAAAAACATAGGGTGTATATTAATACCACCTTTTACAGGATTTTTCAATAAGAAGTTGAGTGAATTCCTGAGGGCCTGCGACATAAAAGGGGGTTTTAGCCGTTAGCGGCTTTTTGCTCCCAGAATTCCTCCATCCGGCCGGAGAGGTGGAGACAGCGCA
>CAZOMR010000093.1:0-11687 GCA_964580655.1 uncultured bacterium | reverse complement strand
CTTAACAGCCAGGCAAGAATACGTTACCTAATTTATGAGTTGGAGCACTTAGCTACCTGTTCCATCTCTTCCTCCCTTTATTGTTGTAGATACACAACAATAACATGGCCAAAAAAGAGGGTCAAATCCAAAACCCTCTTTAATGTCGCAGGCCCTTAGGAGATTTTTTTCTTGCCTGATAAACAAAAATATGATATTTCTTCTAAATGAATCTGGATGGTGATTCAGTGAAGTCCGGTGCTCCTTTTCGAGTGTAATTCACCAGAATTAAACAGGAATTTCGTTCGTGGAAGAAAGATAGCATTTAATCATAAAAAGATGTGCGGTTTTAGTCCGCGAAAAAGATTAGAGGTCAATTAGAAAAAAAGGAGGTTTAAGATGGCAGATGTAATTGTAGACAAAAGGGATGTCCAGTTTGTTCTCTGGGAGCATTTGGGCGTGGAAGAGCTCTTAAAGCATGAGGAGTTCAAGGAGTTCAAGGATTATTCCAGGGAAGATTTTAACATGATTATCTCCGAGGTCAAGAAGTTTGCGGAGGAGGTTATCATGCCAGTGGATGAGGAGGGTGACCGAGAGGGAGTGAAGCTGGAGAATGGCCATGTCAAGGTGCCCGAGGCCTACAAGGCGGCATACGATTCGTTCTGCGAGGCTGGCTGGATCAGCTTTGGTGCGCCTCCCGAGTTTGGTGGCCAGGGCTTGCCCGCGATATTCGGGATTGTGGGTAGCGAGTATTTTGCGGCCGCGTCCACGAGTTTTGCCATGTATCCGGGGCTTACCAATGGAGCGTCGAATCTCATTACGGCCGTTGGGTCGGAAGAGCAGAAGAAGAAGTATGTGCCCAACATGGTATCGGGCAAATGGGGCGGGACCATGTGTCTTACCGAGGCTGGTGCAGGAAGCGCAGTCGGTGACCTCAAGACCACTGCGAAGAAGAAGGGGGACAAATGGTTCATCACAGGGTCCAAGACATTCATCTCTTCCGGAGATAATGACCTTGTGGAGAATAACATTCACCCGGTGCTTGCGCGTGCCGAAGGCTCGCCCCCCGGCATCAAGGGCATAAGCCTGTTCATTGTTCCCAAATACCTGATAAATGAGGATGGAAGCCTGGGAGAGCAGAATGATATGACCTGCACCAAGGCTGAAGAAAAGATGGGAATTCACGGCTCTGCTACCTGCACCCTCAACTTCGGCGATAATGGCAAGTGTGAGGGCGAGCTGGTCGGCGAATTGAACAAAGGCATAAGATACATGTTCCTGATGATGAATGAGGCTCGCATTGGAACGGGTCTTCTCGGACATGCCCGTGCCAGTGCCGCGTATCAGTCTGCGCTTGCTTATGCAAAGGACCGCATCCAGGGCGTGGCCATAGAAAACATGAAGGATGTCAATGCCCCCCGTGTAGAAATCATCAAGCACCCGGATGTGAGAAGGATGTTGCTCAAGATGAAGGCCTATGTGGAGGGGATGCGCGCCCTTATCTACAAGGGCGTATATTACGGCACCATGGAAGAACTAGCCTCAGACCCTGCTGAAAAGGAAAAATATGAGGATCTGCTCGGACTGCTCACACCTGTTATCAAGGCTTACTGCTCTGATATGGGGTTCCTGGTCACCTGCGAGGCCATGCAGGTATATGGAGGGTACGGCTACATCGCAGACTACCCGGTAGAGCGATATGCCCGGGATTGCAAAATAACTTCCATCTACGAGGGCACAAACGGCATACAGGCCCTTGACCTGCTGGGCAGGAAGGTTCTGAACATCAAGAAGCAAATGAAGCCTTACAACGACTTCATAGGCATGATCAAGGAAGTAGCTGAAAAGGCCACAAAGCATAAAACACTAGGGCCTTTTGCGGAAAAGGTCAAAGCCTCAATAGAGACACTGGAGGCCTCAACCAAGCAACTCGTGGGAATCGGAATGAGCGGGGACCAGGCATACCCTGTGCTCGTGGCAACACCTTACCTCAAGATGTTCGGAGATATCTGCCTCGGATGGCTCTGGCTCGAGCAACTCCTTATCGCAGATGAAAAGCTGGAAGCCATCTACGAACAGGAAGGCGCAAAGGACGACGAGGCCAAAGCCGCGGTGGTTGAAAAGCTGAACGAGGCCGCATTTTACAAGGGCAAAATTCACGCAGGAAAGTATTTCATTGACTGCCTGTTGCCGGAAGCTGATACAGTGGCAACATACATCAAGACAAACAACAGGGATGTCCTTGAAATACCGGAGAACGCGTTCTGAAACCTTAATACATCATTCATGTTCCCGAATCCCCGGGCAATCCAGACTGTCCGGGGATTCTTTTGTCTTGTCCGAGGCAGAGCAGTAGTTAAAGCTTGAAATCATGAAATATATCCTATATTGTCTATACAGAAGGGTTCAAGATGAACGATTCTGATGTCGGCCTTCATGAAGCAGACGGGATTGATCCTGGATTCACCACGGCCGCGGCTTCACCTTCTCGGACCGAGCGGCTTCGCAAGCTCATCCTTGATGCGCCTTACGAGATATGCATCGAGCGCGCGCGCTACTACACCGAAAGCTGGCGCCAGAACGAGAACCAGCATCCTGCCATGCGCGCGGCCCGCGCCTTTATCCACACCCTGGAAAATATGACCATTTACATACTCGACGACGAGGCCATAGTCGGAAACCGCTCCAGCAAGCTCGTGGCCGCAATTATCCCGGTAGAACGAGGCGAGATAAACCTGGTGCTGAATATGGAGATGGAATACCTGACCCAGCGGCGCGACCATCCATTTCATATCTCCGGGGAAGAAAAGCGCGAGATGATCACCGAGATCATGCCATACTGGAAGGGAAAGACAATCCGCGATAGAAAGAAACAACTCTGGCGCGAGAACGGGCTGTTCTTCCCCCCGAAGATCACTCCCTCAAGCATCCATGACCGCATCCGGGGCTTCGGGTTAAAAGGCATGAATAAACTTATGGCCCAGTCCAAGATTAACTACAAAATGGTAAAAATGGGAGGCCACGAATTGGCGTTCAACAACCCCGGTTTGGTCATGAATGTTTTCGATGTCCAGGGACACCTCGTGCTCGGGCACCGCTACCTCATTACCGAGGGCTTTGCAGGAGCAAAAAAAAGGGCTCAGGCAAACCTGGAAAAGGTGGGCGATGACCCGGACGCAAAAGCATTTCTCGAATCCGTGATCATGTGCTGTGATGCCGCTAAAAACTTTGCAGAACGTTATGCAGACCTCGCGGAGAAAAAGGCAAGAGACGAAAAAGACCCCTCTCGCAAAAAAGAACTGCTTGAGATCGCGGAGCGATGCCGCCATGTGCCGTATCTTCCGCCGCGCGACTTCCGCGAGGCCATTCAATGGGTGTGGTTCACACAGGTGCTCGCTATTATCTCATATGGCATGACCGGCATCTTCGCACTGGGCAGAATGGACCAGTATCTATATCCCTACCTTGAGGCAGACCTCAAGGAGGGGCGGATCACTGAAGAAGAGGTTGTCAGTCTGCTTGAGGAGTTCACCGTCAAGCTGAGTTATAACCTCCTTATTCTTCCGTCTTTCGGCAAGCAGACCGGAAGCGAGCTGGGCAGTGACGACATGGTCGTGACTATCGGTGGAGTGGGAAGGGACGGAAAGGATGCCGTCAACCCATTGACCTACCTTTTTCTTGAGGCTATACAGAACATGCGGACCATGGCCAACTCCTTTGCTTTCAGGATAAGCGAAGAAAATCCTGATGATTACGTGGAGCACGCCCTGGCCGTGCACCGCAGGAACAACGGGCCTTCGATCTTCAATGACGAGGCCATCATTCCAGCGCTCGCGGAGTCGGGGTATGAATTGGAGGATGCGAGGGACTATGCGATCATCGGGTGCGTGGAGCCTACATCGGACGGCAACACATTCGGATGTACCTCTGGCAACGACATCTCGCTGGTGGGCGCGCTCGAGATGGCTCTTCACAATGGCACCCTGCGCATGACCGGCAGGCGGTTGGGACCTGCCACCGGTGACCCGCGCACCTTCAGCTCATTCGATCAGTTGATGGATGTATACAAAAGACAAATCGCCGCATGTGTGGACATAGTGGCAAGGGGCACCAGGCTCAAGGACCAGGCCTATGCCGAGATGCTTCCCTGCCCGCTTGTGTCAATCACGCTGAAGGGGTGCATCGAGAACGCAAAGGATATGACCCAGGGTGGCGCGCAGTATAATTTTGACTCCATCTCCGGCCGAGGGCTCGCCACGGCCGTGGACTCGCTGGCCGCGATTCGCAAGTTCGTATTCGAAGAGAAAAGCATTTCCATGGATGAACTCATGAACGCGATAGACAATAACTTCAAGGACAACGAGGTGCTGAGACAGCGCCTCAAGACACGCACTCCAAAGTATGGAAATGACGATAACGAGGTTGACCTGCTTGCGCGCGAGGTTGCGGAGTTCTTCTGCAGGGAAGTCATGAAACACAAGCCTGACCGCGGAGGAATCTTCCGCCCATCATTTTTTTCATACGCAATGCATGTGATAGATGGAATGCTCCTGGGTGCGACACCGGACGGCCGCAAGGCCGGCGAGCCTGTATCAAACAGCCTGTCTCCCTCAAACCAGTCCGAGCAAAAGGGGCCTGTGGCCTTGCTCCAGAGCGCGGCCAAGCTCAACCACCGTCTCATTCCCAACGGCTCGTCAACCAACCTTAAGCTTATGCCGGGCATGATAGACAGCGCGGCTGGTCTCAAAAAGATCGCGGCAATGGTCCGGGCATATTTCAAGCTCGGAGGAATGCAGTGTCAGTTCAATGTTGTCTCTGACGAGACCCTGAGGAAGGCCCAGGCTGACCCTGAGGCCTACAAGGACCTGGTGGTGCGGGTGTCAGGCTACAGTGCCTATTTCGTGGACCTCGGCAAGCCGGTCCAGGACGACATAATCGCGCGAAGCTCCTTTGACCGCATTTAACGAAATGAACGAAATGTAGTCAGGTCTTTAGTTGGAATTTAATGGCTCACTAGCGCACCACCACATTAATTTTGCCAGAATGGTGTGTAGGGGCGCTGCTTGCTGCGCCCCCAGCGGGCAGGGCAAGCCCTGCCCCTACAACCATCATTTTAAATGTGGTGGAGTACTAGCGCCACTATTGAAGGAGGATAGGTATGTTTGAATTAACGGAAGAGCAAAGGATGTTAGAGAAGACCATGCGTCAGTTTTGCGAGAAGGAGCTTGAGCCGCACATAGAGAAACTGGAGTCAGGCGAGATGCTTCCTTACGACATCATGCGCAAGATGATGGTGATTATCGGGCTTCGGCCTGAGCCCGGTTCCGAGGCATCATCCTCAGAAGGGATCGGTGGCATCGGCTCGGCCATGGGCGACAACATGATGAGTTCGATTATACTGAAGGAGCTTTCCAGGGTCAGCCCTGGCTTTGCAATTGCCTGGGGTGCGAGCATCGGCCTGGCAGGGATAGCCATCCTTCGCAGGGGTACGCCGGAGCAGGTCAAGAAATATGGGATCCCGGTCCTGCGCATGGACAAGATCGGGGCCTGGGCCTTGACCGAGCCGGACGCAGGCTCGGACGCCTTCGGGAGCATGAAAAGCGTGGCCAGGCCCAAGGACTCAGGATACATCCTCAATGGAACCAAGACCTTCATCACTGACGCGCCCTACGCGGATGTGTTCGTGGTATATGCCAAGATTGACCGGGGCCAGCCCAAGGCCGAACAGCCAGTGAACGCCTTCATCCTGGAGCGCGGCATGGAGGGGCTGAGCACGGGCAAGCCATTTGAAAAGCTGGGTCTCAAGGACTCCCCGACCGGCGAGATATTCATGGAGGATGTCTTCGTGCCTGCTGAGAACCTTCTTGGGGCCAGCGAGAAGAAGGGCGTGCGGGATCAGGCCAAGGAGAGCCTTGGCACTGAGCGGAGCGGTGTCGCGCCAATATGCTGGGGCATCATCGAGAAGTGCTATGAACAGTCGCTTGCGTATGCAAAGGAGCGCGTGCAGTTCGGAAAACCCATAGGCGAGTTCCAGGCGGTCCAGCTCAAGCTGGCCAATATGTATATCATGCTCAAGAATGTGGAGAACGCGGTCTTTAGACTCGCATGGATGGCCAACACTGGAAAAAGGGACATGGTCTTCATCTGCACTTCAAAGACCTATGCGGCCCAGGCCGCTGTCCAGGCCGCACTCGACGCCATCCAGATTCACGGCGGATACGGCTATATGATGGAATACCATGTGGAGAAGCTCATGCGTGATGCGAAGCTCCTTGAGATCGGTGCCGGAACCTCGGACATCAACCTGCTTTACGCGGCAAGGCTGGAGATGGGACTGACAAAGGGCAAGATTTAAGGCTCAGAGCGGCTGGAAGAATCGCCAGTCGTTGTTTATTGTCCGAAGCACTATATTGAGCACGCAGAATACCATGAAGCAGGCGAAAGAAATGATGAAGGCGTAATATAAGGATATTAAGATTTTCTCTAGCGGGTTTTCCGAAAGCTCTTGTGCAAGTATTTTTTTGACAAGCCACTGGTGCACGAAAAGCCAGGCAAAGGCAAGGCAGAAGATAGAACCGAATTTGAGCCGGAGGGTGAGTTCGAGTCCGAGAAACAGGATAATCGCGAGCCAGAGCCAGCGTCTGCTCTCAATGCTCCACCATGCTGTCCGGGTGTTCATGTGTGTTCCTATATAAACTGGCCCACTAATTTCTGGACTAGTTCGTGAAGCTGGTCCGCGTTCTTGATCCCGAGCCTTGAGACCATGGAATGTGCGCGGTCTCGCAGATCAGGCTCATCGAGCTGATCCAACTCGTAAAAGAGACCGGTGCGCCGGCCGATCATGAATGCAAGCCGATCATCTTCAGGGAGACCCAGGAACCTGTCAATAACCGCTAGCATCCGGGACTTATCCCCAGGCAACTTGCCCTCGATCTCCTGTAACAGGTTTAGCATGTGATCGCTTACTACCGTGCTCTGGATGCCGTTCAGGTTTTCAAGTAGAAGGCGAAGCTCCTTGACCATCTCCAGGTCATTCATAATTTCAAATTCCCCGGAAACCACTTTCTCCGCAAGCGGAGACCCCGGGGACACTGCCAGGGTGCGGATACGGATGAAATCGGGGTTGATGGCGTTCAGCACGCGTGCTGTCTCAATGGCGTGTTCCTCTGAAAACCTGCGGCCTCCCAGCCCTGGCATGATATACTCGCTCAGCTCAAAGCCCGCGGCCCTGGCATTCCGGCCTCCCTCAATGTGGCCCTCCGCGGCAACTCCCTTGTTAATAAGTTCGAGAACTTTGTCCGAGCCTGACTCAAGCCCGACATGAACCCTGTCCAGGCCGGCTTCCCGGATCATGGTCAGGTCTGAAACCGCGTGCCGGGACAGTGTCTTCGAGCGCGAGTAGGATGTCACGCGCTCAAGGCTTGTCAGGGTTTCCCGGATAAAACGCAGGACCTCGGCAAGATCCTCGGCAGGAATTACCAGGCTGTCCGCGTCCTGGAGAAACGCGGTTCTGGCACCCCCCATAAACCAGAGTATGATACTGCGAAGGCATGGATTGTCCGCATTGCCCTGGTACAGCCGATATAGAAAGTCCTCGGTAATATCCGGGCCAAGCCCTCTGCGCCACGCCGCGGCACGAACCTCGTCATACCACAACTTCATGGCCCGAACATCCGCCTGGACATCTTCTTTTGTGCGCTTCTTGAACTTCTGGCCCTTGTATACCGGGCAAAATGCGCACCGGTTCCACGGACAGTTGCGAGTTACCCTTATGAGCAGGCTGTAGGCCTCGTTAGGAGGCCGGATCGGACCCTGCTCAAAAACAGGCGGATCAGGATGAATGAATTCCCTCATACTAATAAAAATACCACAGGCACTGCCCGCGGGCAAACGAGAGTGAACGGAGTGGGAGTCAGAGCTTTAGGGAGTGTTACCCAAATCCTCTTAGTTCGGGTTTTTTCACATAATTACCATTAGCATGTTTGAAGAATAATATTTTCAAAACTTTCTTTGTTATGGAGCCAAAATCTCCTGGTCCGGCCATATATTGAAAAAATAGACCCGATTAAGGCGGTTATAACGCCGCTTATTGCCTGGTTCTGCGCCTTCCGGGGGTCTCTTTGCTGATTGTTGATGAAGATGCGAATGTTCTGGCAGGCCGCTATCATGAAGTCCTGGATTCTCTGCATCCACAACCTTCTCCATCGTGACCGCTTAAACCCGTGGTTGTTCGCCGCATCAGCTCGCGCTCGCTCTTAACATCATCGAAGAAAAGAAGGAACATCAGCTTCATGATAACCTCGGGGTCCACGCTCTCGTTCCCGTTGTAACCGTAGCTCTGTGAAACATCCTCGCGGACAAATGCAAAGTCTATTGATGCCTTAACCTTGCGAAGTGGATGGCTCGAGGGTATACGTTCATCGAGGTTTACCTTGTAGCTGAAAAGTGATTCCTGCTTTTTCTGCTTCCCCATCATGGCACCTTAACTACCTCCGCTTTCAATCTGGCTGAGAGTATTATGGCATCCATCTAATCGGATTTGGGCAACATGCCCTGAAGCTCTGCCCCCAACCTTTCTCACTGCCTGCTTGTTACAGAGGATGCTGTTCACAGGGGGATAATGCCAGAGCGCTTCCTTCAAATCCTTGGGGCCGGCTCTGATCAGTCATCCCAGGAAAGAGGGCGGCTTGAAAGGATAACATCTTTTTGAGTCTTCGGGGCTTCGGGTTTATCCTCGCTTGTGTCTGCAAGAATGAATCTCTTCACCATTTCGCGGAGCTCTGCGGCCAGAAAAGTCAGGTTGTTTACAGCCAGCGAGAATTTCTCCACTGCCTCCGCATTGTGCCCTGCTGTTTCCGAGATCCTCTGCATGGCTATGAGAACCTGGTCCGAGGCCTTTGTCTGCTCAGCCTGTGATATGTTTATGAAGTTGATGATCTGGCTGATGTGTTCAATCGCCTGGTTGATCTGCTGGCTACCATCAGATTGCTCCCGGGTGGCCCTTTGCACATGTAAGGCTATCTCGCGCATCTGTTCCGCTGTCCGGGCTATCATTTCACTGCCCTTGGCTTGCTCGCCCGTGCCAGTGACAACCTGGCCGATCATGGTTGAGACATTTTCAATGAACTTCAACAACTCTTCCGACTGATGCGCCTGCTTTGCCATGAAGCCGGAAATTTTTCTGGCCATGGCCAGAGTCTGCTGGGAGCTTTCCAGTATCTGGCTCAATGCATGGCCCGCCCTCTCTGATAGCTTGACCCCTTCCTCTATCCTCCGGGAACCCATCTCCACCGCATGCGCCGCATTCTGCGCTTCCTCCTGCACCGCCTGAATCTGCTCCTCTATCACACTTGTGCTGGCCTGGGTTCTCTCGGCCAGATCTCCTATCTCATCAGCCACCACTGCGAAAGCCCGGCCGTGTTCTCCGGCCTGAGCCGCAATGATGGCCGCATTGAGCGCAAGAAGGTTGGTCTCCTCCGTAATGTCGCCGATAACATTGAGAATGTTGCCTATCTCCCCGGCACGCTTGCTCAAGCCCTTGATAACGCGAGTGGCCTCGTCGGAGCTCTCCTGTATCTTCTCGATTCCCCGGATGGTGCTGGACACGGCCTGCACTCCCTCTTCCGCATTACGGGTTACCTGCTCGGAAAGTGATGCCGAATCCCCGGCCAGGGATTCTACATTGCGCAGGGCCTCCTGCATCTCGGCCGAGGCACGGGCCGCTTGTTCGGCACGCGCGGATACGCTCTGGACATGCTCGGCAACCTCCTTAATGGATACGCTCATCTCCTCAATGCTTGCCGTTGTATCGGTCACAGCCTGGGAGAGGTCCCCGGCGTTTCCCGCGACCTCGCTAATCGTCGCGCTCAATTCGAGAACCGATGCCGAACTGGTCTCGGTGGAACTGGCAACTGTTTCCACGCTCTCGGCAACGCTTTTTATTGTCTGGCTCATCTCGGCCATGCTTGCGGTAACCTCTTGCACCGAGGCTGATTGCGCCTCTGTGCCCGATGCCACTATCTCGGTCCGTTCTACTATCTCACTTGCGGTCCGGTCAATGCTTTGCGATGCCTCGTTGATCTGCAGTATAGCTTTCCTCAACCCTTCCACCATGCGCTGATGGTGAATAGCGAGCACGCCCAATTCATCATCCGCGGAGATGGGATCGAGTTCACGCAGATCGCCTTCCGCGACCAGACCCGTGGAGCGGATAATCGGCGAAAGGGATAAAAGCAGGTCCCCGGACATGAAGTATGCGAAAAGCAGGGTCAAAATTATCGCGGCGCCGAACATAATAAAAGTGATCAAATCTTCCAGGAAGCGGAATGCAATGGATTCCTCGGAGAGAGAAAGTGTAATGAGGTAAGTCTCTTCTTCCATGAGTGGATGCACTGTGAGCAGATATGACTCTCCTCCTATCATGGCAGAAATGGTATTGGGATCGAGCCGGAGCAAAAGTGGATGGAAGAACAGAGACGATCCGCGGTTCTTTTCATGGGAACCAATCCGGGGAATCCTTTTGATGATCCTCTGTTCATCCTCGGACAGGGTGGGACCTATAAGCACCTGACCGGATGAGTCAATCAGCAGGATTTTTTCAGACTTGCAGAAGCGGAAGTGACTTAATAGATCAGTCAGGTGTAGATCAATCCGGCCCTCGGAAAGGCTTTGCTCGATTTCAAGTCCGAGTTCTGTGAGCATGTCCGTGACGAACTGTCCCCGCATCCGCTCGGCCTGTCGGACCTGATAAGTAACATTAAAGCGTGTAGAAATCCAGACCATACAAGCGACCAGCAGGATGAGAAATACAAAAACCTTTTTGCGATAGCTTACCTGGTGCGATTCAAAGTCCTTCAGGTGTATGAATTGCGGAAAATTTTTCAGGCCGATAGTCAGGTATGAATCATAAGCCCGCTTGATGATGAAATAATGAAACATGGACATAAGACAGAAGATCACGATGATGCCCATGGCCAGGTTGAAGAGCTTTAGCCAGGGTATCCCGTAGAAGAATCGCAGGGAGAAGACTATCAATGGTAGAAGGATGAGCCATCTTCTCAGAAAGTGTATGCTGAAGCGCCAGGGGAACTTGATAAGCGCAAGGAGGCTTTCCGTTGCCTTGTCCTGCGGAAGTTCTCCCGCATCATCGGCCACCACCCGCATTGCTATATTGAGCCTGTTCCTTGTCCATATTTCAAAAAGTATTACATTCACACCGCCTAGAATAACCGTGAGCAGGACTATCTTTAAGAATGCACCCCAGAGAAAATCTCCATCCGGGCCGCGCATGCCCTGAAAAGTAAAAATGATGTAAGGGATAATAGCGCCGACACCCAGCAAGGTTATGGGGAGCATCTTGCGGGAGTTGCTCTTGTGGACATGGGAGACCAGTTGATCCAGATTATTATTCATGATTGGTGAAATACTGCTTTTTTTAATAATATGTTTTCCCACGCAAAAAGTCAAAAAGCCCATAAGCCGGGGGTGTGCGACATAAATGGTGACTTTTTTAATTCTCGGCCGTAGGGGCGATGCTTGCTACGCCCTCTTTGGGCAGGGCAAGCCCTGCCCCTACAATAATCTGTTGAAGGATCACCAAATATGTCGCACACCCCAGCACAGGGGGTGTGCGACATAAATGGTGACTTTTTTAATTCTCGGCCGTAGGGGCGATGCTTGCTGCGCCCTCTTTGGGCAGGGCAAGCCCT
>CAZOMR010000092.1:0-11734 GCA_964580655.1 uncultured bacterium | reverse complement strand
GGAGCGGGCAAGTAGTGAGCATGGAGTGGACAGTGAGAGGGGCAAATGCCATCATTGCCCTGCGCTGTCTCCACCTCTCCGGCCGGATGGAGGAATTCTGGGAGCAAAAAGCCGCCAACGTCTAAAACCCCCTTTTATGTCGCAGGCCCGATTTTGTCCGGCGAGCAGCGAAGCATCTACCAGCTAGATGAGCTTGGAAGAGACAGGTGGATATGATAGAATTTTTTTAATTTGATTTTTACCTGGAAAGCATTTGTTGGAGATTTTATTGAAAGCCTGCGTGGAAGGAGCGGGAGAGATGAAGCGAGGAGCGCAAAATTGGCTGATTTTTTTTGTGGCTCTCTTTTTGCTTTTCAGCAGTGGGTCCGAGGCCTCGTGTATTTCATTTTATCGATATCTGGCTGAATACTGGTCCCCGGACTTTTACCAGGACACCTGGTTTGATCCTGATGCTGATTACATTACCGCGTTTGACGCTGACGGGGACTGGGTCGGCAACAACAACCTGGAGAACCATGGGGCGGGAAGATTCAAGCCCTATTTTGCATATATCTATTACACTGTGCTCGAATCAAGGACCCACTATTTCATTTATTACTGTTATTTTCATCCGGTGGATTACGAGAGGCCTATTATCCGACTCCTTCCGGACTCGTGCCATGAGAATGATTTTGAAGGCGTGCTTGTGGTTGCCGAGAAGGCTGGAGAGAACAGGTTTGGCCGGTTCCGTGTGCTCGAGACCATGGCGCACGGCTTTTTCAATCTTTACTCCAACCGGGAAGGAGTCCGCGCATACGGTGGTTTCAAGCCCGAGGCCGCATCTTTCAACCTCATTCAGGTTCGGTCCCTTCACCTTGGCCGGGCCCTTAAGCATCCCAGGTTCGAGCCAGCCGGGCTTCGTGATGGTCATCATCCTCAAATTTATATTCAGGGCGGAGGCCACGGCCCTTATGAACTCCATTCCTATAAGAGCGCCTGGACCAGGAGAAATGAATTCAAACGCGGCACCGGAGTCATCTACAGGTATAGTGGAAAGGCTGATTCGCCCCGGGGCCCGAATGACCGCGATGTGGGCTATGACCTTGTTGACATCTTCGCTCCACGAGGGCTCTGGGACCATCGCTGTAACACAGAAGATGGAATGCCGGGGCCAGTCACATTTGACCCGGATTTTTTCCAGTACGAGCCACCAGAGGGCAGGCCAACAATACCGGAGAGTGTGAGCAGTCCGCCCGGCACCTTGCCCTATGCCTTTGACGGGGACCTCGGAGGCATGGCTAATTCCGAGGATGCGGCCAATCCCCCCTGGGGCTGGGGAAGTCCAAAGAAGCAGATCAAACCACCGGTTCCCCGAGGCGCCTGGGCCATTGACCCTGCATGGACAATGTTGAGGCACTGGAGATTTGATGAGGAATACTCCCTGGAATATATCTATAATCCATATCTGGGCATCAGATGATAAACACAGAATCAAGCAAAGGGCCTGATGAAACGGCTTGATAACCATCACAAATCATGTCGCATACCCCTTATGGAAAAAACTTGACATTAAAACAGGAAAAGTTTAGCATATAACAAATAACTCATGGAATTTGCGGCTGATAATGAAAAGGCCAAGCAGGCAGAAGGGGAGGGACAGAGTCAGCTTTTTTTCGGTGTGGGGGAATATATTTTCGCATTGAATCTTGATTCACTGGTAAGGGTTGTGGATTTATCCTCTGATTCCGAGAAAGAGAAAAGCGGAAGAGAGATAGACCTGCGTAAATTCTTCAGGGTAGAAAACGAGGACAACCCTATTTCTGGCCGGGAGGGATTCAGGATTGATCTGAAGATCGGGAACCAGGATTATGGCCTTCGGGTGGATACAGTATTCGGGATCAGGGATTTTCAACTGGCTATCCCGCTTGATTTCCCAGGGGCATTGCGTAATGAAGACAATCAGGCTATTAGTGGATTCCTCTTTGATGGAAAAGATATGATATGTAAACTTGATGCGGAAAAGCTGATTAAGTCATCTGATAAAGGGTTGATTTGAGATGAAGCCAGTCAGCGCAGAGTCCTCCCTGCAAAGGAATTCCGCGGCCCAGTGGTTCATCTGGGAGTGGAAGGATCATCTGTTTACCATTGAAATTTCCAGGGTCGTCAAGGTTATTGAGCGGGCACAGGTTTTTTCAGTGCCTCTTACAGGTGCGCGCGTACTGGGCTTGATATATTACCAGGAAGAAGCTGTTCCTGTTATTCATCCTGATCTCTTGCCGGGCTATAAGCAAGAGGCAGATAAAAGCCAGATTTTACCTCAGTTGATTTTATTGATAGAATGGGATCAGAACAAGATCGGAATCCCCGTGGACAGGGTAATTCGAATCGTGGAAGACTCGGAGATAGTGGAATGCCAGGAGGATTTTTCAGACACCTCGGGCTTTCCGGTTCAAGCCCTGGGGACATATCAAGGCAGAGCCTTGTATCAGTTGGATGGGGAGAGGGTATTGGCCAGCTTGATTCAGACCGCTGAATTGGAATCAAAGATCGGCCCTTTGGCCGCGACCGACAAGGGGGAGAGAGATGAGCAAAAAGATATTGCTCGCTGATGACAGCATCACCATTCAGAAGGTGGTGCGTATCACCCTGGCGGATGGAGATTACGAGCTTATTGCCGTGGATAATGGCGACGAGGCCATAGCTAAAGTCAGAGAACTTAAACCCGACCTGGTAATGGCTGATGTCGTTATGCCCGGAAAAGATGGCTACCAGGTATGCCAGGAAATCAAGTCAGACCCCGAGCTAAGAACCATACCGGTTCTACTGCTCGCCGGTAGTTTTGAAGGCTTTGATGAAATGAAAGGGGCAAGGATCGGCGCTGACGGGTATATCCTTAAACCCTTTGAGTCTCAGACACTGGTGAGCAAGGTTCAGGACCTGCTTTCAAGACCCCAGCCCAAACCAGAGGTGCCCGCACCGCCTCCTCCGTCTCAAGCAGAAGCGGCTCCTTCGCCACCATCCGCCGCACCGCTTCCTCCTTCGGTGCAACCACAATCTCCGATACCTGCGGCCGAAGCGGAGGCAATTACTCCGCCTGCGCCTTCCGCGCCACAGGAGTTCGCACCGCCTCCGGAACCGCAAGCCCCGGAACCAGCCGTTCCGCCAACACCTCCGTCAGAAGACGACCTGTGGGCAAATGAGACTCCCGAGATACCAGTCGAGCCTTTAGCACCCGAGCCGGAACAACCCGCGCAGGCAAGCGATGAAGATATATGGGGACCTGTCCCCGGACTTGAACCAACATCACATATTGAACCTCCACCGCCAGTCCAGGACCTGGAGCCGGAGGTGATCCCGGAAGCGGAACCTGTGGCAGAACCCTTTGTCGAAGAACCGGAATTAGCCCCCCTTGCCGAAGAAGTCCTGCCTGAAGCACAACCCGTGGATGCTCCTGTTGCAGGCGAAGCTGAAATTGCAGAAGGGATTCCTTTTGAGGAGACCCCCCCTTTTACCCCGGAGCAGGACCCAATCCTTGAAGCCGAACCCGTGACAGAGGCTGAGGTTTTAGCGGAACCAGAGCCGGTCGTGGGCGATGAAATCCCTTTTGCCAGAGAGCAGGCTTTTGAGGCTCCACTCATTGAGCAACCCGAAATACCTGTGGCTGAGGCAGTCCCTGAAGCGGAAGCCGTTTTTGAACCAGAGGCTGTCCCGGAGGCAGAGAGTGTTCCCGAAGCAGAAGCAGTGTTTCAAGCCGAGCCCGAAGCCGGATTCATGGCCCAGCCAGAGCCGCAAGCTCCGGAGTATGCGCCGCCTGTGCAAGAGCCTCCTCCAGCCGCGCCTCCGGAAATAGAAGCACCCATTGCCAGGGCCGCTGAGAAGATTACAACCGCGGTGACCGCAGGGGTTGACCCTTCAGAGCTCAAGACCATTATTCAGGAGACCGTTGAGGCAGTGGCATGGGAGGTTGTCCCGGCTCTAGCAGAGGTAATGATTGAAGAGCGCCTGAAGAAATGGGAGAAAGAAAAAGGCTGAGATAAGCCCTTCAGAAGAATATAGATACTATCTCCAGAGAGGGGATTAATCAGGTTAATCCCCTTTTGGGTATTTGACTCAGGTTTTGCAGTTGAGGGGGAATTAATTTTACCGCAAAGGCGCAAAGGACGCAAAGGGAAAAATATAAAATAGAATCTTCTTTGCGCTCTTTGCGTCTTTGCGGTTTAATAAAAACTCTTAGATGTAGATTTAACTGAATGGCACTCTGGAGGGTCTAAATGGTCAAACAGGGGTTGACAAAATTTTTCGAGCATCAAAAAGCCGAGGCCAGATGGTATGCGTACTGGGAGAAGGGGGCCTACTTCAGGGCTGGCAGAGAGGATGGTAAGCCGAATTATTGTATAGTTATTCCTCCGCCTAATGTTACAGGGATACTTCATCTTGGCCATGCCTTGAATAACACTCTCCAGGACATTCTTATCCGGTATCACAGGATGCTGGGAGAGAATACGCTCTGGCAACCGGGCACGGACCATGCCGGCATCGCCACGCAGTTCATGGTCGAGCGCCAGCTCCAGAGCGAGGGGGTCAGCCGGAATGAACTTGGCCGGGAGAAATTCATTGAGCGTGTCTGGCAGTGGAAGGAAGAGAAGGGCGGAAGGATAATCAATCAGTTGAAGAGACTCGGGGCTTCCTGCGACTGGTCGCGCGAGCGCTTCACCATGGACGAGGGTCTGTCCAGTGCTGTGCGGGAGGTCTTTGTAAGACTCTACGAGGATGGCCTGATATATAGAGGGGAGTATCTGGTCAACTGGTGTCCGAGTTGCGGCACTGCACTCTCCAACCTTGAGGTGGAGCTTTCCGAGACAGACGAACAGGGAAGCCTCTGGTATATCCGGTACCCTCTTTGTGAGGGCCAGGGCCATGTCACTGTTGCCACCACCCGTCCTGAAACTATGCTCGGGGATACTGCCGTGGCCGTGCATCCCGATGATGAGCGCTACAAGCATCTTGTTGGAAAGCTGGTTCACCTTCCCTGCACCGAGCGCGACATCCCGGTCATCGCGGATAGCTTTGTGGACCCGGAGTTCGGCACAGGCGCGCTTAAGATAACCCCGGCACACGACTTCAATGATTTTGAAATAGGCAAACAGCACGGACTTGAAATGCCCTCGGTCATCTCAACCGAAGGCAGGATGCAGGGGCTGGTGGGAAAATACGAGGGCCTGGACAGGTTTGAGTGCAGGCAGGAGATAGTCAATGATCTGGAGGATCAGGGCCTGCTGGAGAAAATCGAGTCATATCCTGTGCGACCCGGAAGATGTTACCGCTGTCATACAATTGTTGAGCCGACCCTGTCCACCCAGTGGTTCGTCCGTGTAAAACCCCTGGCCGAGCCAGCACTCTCTGCGGTAAAAAATGGAAAGAGCATCATCATTCCCGAAGGCGAGAAGAAAAAGTATTTTCACTGGATGGAAGACATCAAGGACTGGTGTATCTCAAGACAGCTCTGGTGGGGACATCAGATACCGGCGTGGTATTGTAATGACTGTGGCGAGGTTACGGTCTCGCGCCAGGATGTCACCCGGTGCTCAGCCTGTAATTCCGAAAATATCAAGCGGGACCCGGATGTTCTCGATACATGGTTCTCTTCAGCGCTCTGGCCCTTTTCTACACTGGGATGGCCGGATAAAGACCCGACCCTGGATCAATACTATCCCAACTCATCCATGATCACCGGCTTCGACATTCTGTATTTCTGGGTTGCCCGCATGATGATGATGGGAATCAAGTTCATGCACGAGGTCCCTTTTTACGACATCTACCTCCATGGCCTTGTCCGGGACGAGCGGGGCTTGAAGTTCTCAAAGACCAAGGGCAATATCATTGACCCGCTGGAGATCATTGATAAATATGGAGCCGACTCACTCCGCTTCACACTGGCGCTCTACACCCTGACAGGCCGGGACATACGGCTCAGCATAAAGAGGATTGAGGATTCCAGGAGATTCATCAACAAGATATGGAACGCGGCCAAGTTTGCATTATCCAACCTCCAGGACTTTGATTCCGAAGGCGGGCCTGCTCCCGAATACTCCGTGGCAGACCTCTGGATACAAAGCAGGCTCCAGCGGGCGATCAGGGATATGCGAGGGCATCTTGACAACTATCGTTTCAGCGAGGCCGCTCACGCCATGTATCATTTCATCTGGGACGAGCTTTGCGACTGGTACCTGGAATGGTCCAAGCCGACCCTCTATCGGGATTCCACGCCTTCTGCCAGACGCGGGGCACAGGAGACTGTGCTTTACGCACTGGATGTCTCGCTCAGGCTAATTCATCCGCTCATGCCATTTGTTACCGAGGAGATATGGCAGGCTCTGCCCGGCACAGGTGAGAGCGTCATGATCGCTCGCTTCCCGGAGCCGGATGATAAAAAACTGAGGCCCGACCTGGAAGAGCGCATGTCCGCGATCCAGGAGGTGGTTACGGCCATCCGCAATCTACGCGCGGAAAACCTGATCCCGCTTTCCGCAAAGGTCAA
The DNA here is from genome assembly GCA_964580655.1 of uncultured bacterium. Lineage (GTDB taxonomy): Bacteria > RBG-13-61-14 > RBG-13-61-14 > RBG-13-61-14 > CAZOMR01 > CAZOMR01. Next base: position 5,217 of record CAZOMR010000092.1, on the reverse strand, counting down.
GGTCACAATTCTCGCGGATGATAAAGACATGGCCGAGCTTTTTTCCGAGAGCAAACTATATATTTCGTCCCCACCGCAGGTCGGCCTGGAAGACCTGGCAATCCAGGTGGGCGGAGATAAAGGCGAAGAGGCTGTAAGCAGTAAGGTGAAGGGAGCCGAGGTCTGCCTGGATATTGCCAGCCTGGTGGATTACTCCGAGGAGGAAAAAAGGCTTGAGCGAGAGTTGAAAAAGATCGAGACCGAGCTTGAAAAGGTGGAGCGCAAGCTTGGGACCAAATCCTTTCTGGAAAAAGCCCCGACAGATGTTATAGAAAAGCAAAAGGAAATCCAGGCCGAGCTTGTTGAGAAAAAGGCAGTGCTTTCCGAGAACAGGGCAAGGATTAGAAAACTCAAGGAAAAATAGGCGAAACTCCAGGATTCATCCCGCCACAGAAACCGCAGACCAGAGACCTACGCGGAACTCACGAAGCAGTATGCCTGAATGAATAATGCTTTTTCTTAAGGTTATATTTTGCTAAACTTCATGTGAAGACACAACCTGCATTCCATCATCAAGTTCTATTTGAGTCAATTTCACGGATTTTTATTGCTTTTAGAGTTTTGAGATTGACGCTAAAGGCGGGGATTGATATAGTTATGTAAATAAGGAGGATGGATGAAGATGATGAATAGAAGATTTTCAGTCCTGGTATTTTCATGGTTGATCCTGGGGCTTGGTTTTGGAGGATGCTACCGGGTAGCCGGGCGGGTGCTGGAGATAGGCCCTCCGGAGGCCCGTGTAACGGTGGAGAAGGATGTCATGGTGAAGATGCGGGACGGCATCCACCTGGCCACGGATATTTTCAAGCCGGATGTTCCTGGCAGGTATCCTGTAGTTCTTTGCCGCCTGCCTTATGGCAAGGCCTCTATGGGGTATGTGGGCAAGCTCTTTGCCCAGCGGGGCTACATCTTTGTGATCCAGGACTGCCGGGCATGTTTCAGGTCTGAGGGCGATGTATTCATTCCCTTTGTATATGACAATGAGGATGGCATGGACACGGTTGCCTGGATTGCGGATCAGCCCTGGTTTAACGGCAAACTCGGGACATGGGGCGGCTCTTATTTCGGGTATACGCAGTGGGCAGTGGCCGCTGACAATCCGTATCTGGGATGCTTTTATCCTCAGATTACGAGCGCCAAGCTGAACATGCTCATCTTCACGGGCGGCGCTTTCCACTATCGCCTTGCAACCGGCTGGTCCAGCGGGGTGGGCAAGCAGAATGTGGGAGCAGATGAATCCGGGGAAGGTGAGGGCTCCAGCGGGATGGTGAAGGAGTTCCTGGATATGGTGGTTCCGGGCAAGGAGAAGAAGGCGGCGGAGCTAGAAGGCGGTTATTACAATCTTCCTTTAGAGCCGGAAATGGATGTCACATGGGATGATGTGGCAGGGAAGCCGATTGACGAGTTGGCGGTAGAGTTGGGGTTTTACGAGCAAGGCGAGGACCCGCCTCCGGATGCGGTGGATCAGATGCTGGAGTTATTGAACTATCCAGCTTTTGCCGAGTATTCAGACCCTTTCAATTTCAAGGATCGCTATCAACAGGTGTCTGCTCCTGCATTCATGGTCTCCGGCTGGTTCGACATCTTTCTCATAGGCCAGATACAGGACTTCGTGAACATGCGAAAGATGTCTAAAGGGAATGCGGCGGAGTATTCCAAGATTATCATCGGGCCCTGGGGACATGTGACAGGCACTCATCCGGATGCGGTCAAGGGGGCAAAAACATTTGCCATGATCAAGGACCTCATGGTCTTCGACTGGTATGACCACTGGCTCAAGGGAGAGGAAAATGGGATTGAGGCAGGCGCCCCGATCCGAATTTATGTGATGGGCAAGAACATCTGGCGTGATGAATATGAGTGGCCCCTGGAAAGGACACAATATACCGACTACTACCTCCACAGCAATGGCCGCGCGAATACAAATAACGGGGACGGAGTATTGAGCACCGAACCTCCCGGAATGGAATCCCCTGATACATATACATACGATCCGAGGAACCCGGTATCCACGGTCGGTGGTAATAATCTTCTTGAAAATGTAGGCACCAAGGACCAGACAGAGGTGGAAGCCCGCGATGATGTCCTGGTCTTTACCTCGGCAGAGCTTAAGAAGGACCTGGAGGTGACCGGACCCATCAGGATGATACTCTATGCTTCAAGTTCTGCCGTTGATACCGACTTCATGGCCAAGCTATGCGATGTATACCCGGACGGCACATCGTGGAACATTCAGGATGGAGCCATCAGGGCAAGATACCGCGAGAGTTATGAAGACCCGAGTCTGATAGACCCGGGAGAAATCTACGAGTATGAAATTGACCTCTGGGCCACCTCCAACTGCTTCTTGAAGGGACATCGGATACGAGTGCAGGTCTCATCATCCAATTTCCCGCGGTTCGACCGCAATACAAACGCAGGAGGGCAGGGAGGCTCCGAGAACATCATTCCGGCCGAGCAGACCATCTACCACGACAGGGATCATCCTTCACGGATAATCCTGCCTGTGATTCCGTAAGTTCCGGGCAGAGTTGAGGGCTATTTCTTACAGGAGAAAAGCTTCCTTTGGGAAGCTTTTCTCCCTTTTTCTACATCCGTAAAATCTCTCGAATTTATGACCCCCTGTCCCTGGCCTCATTTCCTTAAGTGCCACAATATGTAGGGCTTGCCTGTTCTCGCGGCACGAGATAAAGTATTTTTTTGTTGATTTTGATGCTTGAATATGGTATCATAGATTAGATAAAAAGGACTGGGTTCTAAACGCGGAGGTGGAATGTGGAAGCGGAATTTAAGGAGCGGGATTTTGCGGAACCAGGAGAGAATATGGCTCTAGAGAAACCCCATACAGGCAACAAAAATCCGAAGGCGCGCGACCGGTATGATGCCTCCAGCATCAAGGTGCTTGAAGGTCTCCAGGCGGTGCGCAAGCGGCCTGCTATGTATATCGGGTCAACCGGTGAGAGGGGCCTGCATCATCTGGTTTTCGAGGTTGTGGACAATTCGATTGACGAGGCTATCAACGGCTTTTGCGACCGTATTGATGTCACGGTACACATGGATAACAGCGTGACCGTGGAAGACAACGGACGCGGCATCCCGGTGGAAAAGCACCCGACAGAGAAGAAGCCGACCCTGGAGGTGGTGATGACCACGCTCCATGCAGGCGGAAAATTTGACAACGAGAGCTATAAGGTATCTGGAGGCTTGCACGGAGTAGGAGTGTCCGTGGTCTGCGCACTGAGCGAGAGCATGGAAGTGGAGGTCTTGCGGAATAACCAGGTTTATCGCCAGACTTATATCCGCGGCCAGGCCACGAGCAGGGTGGAAGCCATTGGCAAGACAAAGAAGAGCGGAAGCAAAGTAACCTTCAAACCGGATGCCCAGATATTCGAGGCCACGGTCTTTCATCTTGACATCCTTGCACAGCGTCTGCGCGAGTTGGCTTTTCTCAATGCCGGAACACGGATTACACTTATAGATGAACGCGAGGGCGAGAAAAAGGCGGAGTTTTTCTACAAGGGAGGGATCATCTCGTTCGTGGAATACCTTAACCGGAATAAGGATGTCCTGCATCGCAAGCCCATCTACTTTCGGGGAGAACGCGAGGGCATCGAGCTGGAGATAGCGCTTCAGTATAATAACAGTTACAAGGACCAGTTTTATTCCTATGCCAATTACATTAACACCACTGAGGGAGGCACGCACGAGAGCGGCTTCAAGTCCGCACTGACACGCACCATCAACAGCTATGCCCAGGCCAATAACCTGCTAAAGAATATGAAGACCAACCTCGGGGGAGAGGATGTGAGGGAAGGCTTGACCGCGGTCATCAGCGTCAAACTCCGAAACCCCCAATTTGAAGGGCAGACCAAGACCAAGCTGGGAAATTCCGATGTCAAGGGCCTGGTGGAGACACTGGTGAACGAGAACCTGGGCACATTTTTCGAGGAGAACCCCACTGTGGCCCGCAAGATCGTGTTTAAATCCACGGAAGCGGCTAGGGCAAGGGATGCGGCGAGAAAGGCCCGGGACCTGACGCGTCGCAAGTCCGCACTGGAGGGAGGAGCACTCCCGGGCAAGCTGGCGGACTGCCAGGAGCAGGACCCGAGGTATGCGGAGCTGTTTATCGTAGAGGGAGACAGCGCAGGCGGTTCTGCCAAGCAAGGCCGCGACAGACACCATCAGGCCATCCTGCCTCTTCGGGGAAAAATTCTCAATGTGGAGAAGTCGCGCATTGACAAGATGCTATCCAATAATGAGATACAAACCATTGTTACAGCCCTGGGCACGAGCATAGGCGAGGATGCATTTGACATCTCCAAACTTCGTTACAATCACATCATCATCATGACCGATGCGGATGTGGACGGGTCCCACATCAGGACTCTTCTTCTGACCTTCTTCTTCAGGCAGATGCCCCGGCTTATTGAGGATGGCCATCTATACATCGCACAGCCGCCGCTCTTCCGGATAAAGCGCGGAAAAAAGGAGCGATACATCAGGGACGAAACAGAGCTTGCGGATTTTCTCCTGGAGCGCGGAGTGGAGAACCTCAAACTAGAGACCACGAACGACAAGGGTTCAATCTCCGGAACCCGTTTGATCAGCATGGTCAAAAGGATCATCCGCTATCAACAGCTCCTGGAGAACCTTGCCAAGCGCAAGGGCGTGGGAGGGGGATCCCGGAACGCGAAATTGATTGATGCATTTATCCGGTCCACCAGACTCGGCAAAAACCTGTTTAACCTTGAGAAGATGAACAAGGACCTGGGTAAAGCAGTCAAGTTTCTGGAAAAGGCATATCCTGAGATTAAGGTTGTCGGTTGGGATAAGCCGAGCCGCGATGAGGAGCACAACTGCTATCAGGTGCGATTCGCGGCCAAGGAGAACGGAACATCACTGGAGCTGTTGCTGGACTTCGATTTTATCAAGTGTCCCGAATTCGAGGAGCTGAACAAGCTCTCCGGGATATACGATGAGCTGGGGCCCCTGCCGTATAAGCTTGTCGGAAACGGCGATGAGATAAAGGTAGAGAGCCTCCCGGAAGTGGTTGACCAGGTGATGAGCTTTGGTCGAAAGGGACAGGAAATTCAGCGCTACAAGGGACTCGGAGAGATGAACCCGGAACAGCTATGGGAGACAACCATGAATCCCGAGACCAGGGTCATGCGCAAGGTG
>CAZOMR010000091.1:0-11767 GCA_964580655.1 uncultured bacterium | reverse complement strand
GTTATTGAGGTTTCCGGGATTGCGCAGGACGCGGTAGCGTCCGGAGATGGCCTGCGCTATCATCTCCTTTGTGGTAGTCTTGCCGTTGCTTCCGGTCACGGCCACGATGCGGGCTGGAAATTTCTTTCGCCAGGCCGCGGCCAGATCGCCCAGGGCATCCAGTGTATCCCTGACCCGGATAACCGCTACTGTGTCCGGAATCCGGGTATGTGATGGCATCCTTGAGATAATGAGTGCGCTTGCCCCTTTCTTCACTGCGGGCTTGATGAATTCATGGCCGTCAAAGCGCTCCCCTGAAAGCGCGAGAAAGGCTTGGCCGGGTTTCAGGGTTCTTGTATCCGTGGAAATATGGCCGAGCCAGGCTTCTCTTCTGCCCTTGAGCATCACGCCCCCGGTCGCGGCCAATGCCTCTTTGACCTTGAGTTTCATCTCCCTTGTTCGCTCCGTTTTCCAGGAATTCCACTGGCCAGGGCCTTTGCCGCTATCTCTCGATCATCAAAATGGATGCGGCTGTCCCCTAGTATCTGGTAATCCTCGTGCCCTTTACCTGCAATCAGGATCACATCCCCGGGGTTTGCTTCAGCGACAGCCATCTCGATGGCCTGTTTCCTGCTTTTTTCAACCTTGTATCCTCTCTTCGCTTTTGACATCCCGTGTAGCTCTCTTGCACCGCTCATTTTGATCCCTGGCAGTATCTCGTCAATAATAGCCCGCGGGTCTTCGCTTCTGGGGTTATCCGAGGTAATCACGACCAGGTCAGCGCCCTTGCCCGCTATCTCTCCCATGCGTGGCCTCTTTCTCCGATCACGGTCTCCCCCACAGCCAAAGACCAGGATGAGCCGGCCTCTTGAGACCTCTCTTGTGGCCTTGATCGCCTGTGCCAGTGCGTCCGGCGTGTGCGCGTAATCTACGAGAACAATAATCCCCTGCGTATTCTGCACCGGCTCGAGCCGACCGGGCACACGCTCGAGCGATGCAATCCCTTTCTTGACCACAGAAGTAGAGAGACCCATCTCAAAGGCTGATGCCGCGGCCGCAATAATGTTCATGGCGTTGTGTCTTCCGATAAGGGAACTCTTCACCTTGAATTTCTTTTTGCCGGTCATGATCTCCATCTCAAGCCCCTGGGAGTCGAGCTTCAGTATGCGGGCTCGCACCTCGGCATCAGGATGATTCATGCCGTAGCCGACAACTCTTCCGGGGGCTTTTTGCATGAGCCTCAGTCCATAAGAATCATCCATATTGATCACGGATGCTCCTGGCTCTAATCCTGCGGGCCGATCAATCTCCCATCTACCCGGCCCCACTTCGGTAAAGAGCTTCTCCTTGGCCGAGAAATAGCTCTCCATGTCATGGTGGTAATCGAGATGATCCTGGCTCAAGTTGGTGAATACGGCTTGCTTAAGCCGCAGGCCTGAGACACGGCGCTGATCCAGGGCGTGCGATGACACCTCCAGGAAGACATGACTTACTCCCGCTTTTTTCATCTCGCAAAGCATCTCGTGAATATCCACTGATTCCGGTGTTGTTGTCGGCGCGGGTCTTGTCTTTTCCTGGTAGCGGTAATTGACTGTCCCTATCACTCCGGCTTTTTCACCGGATGCATTCAGGATGGCTTCGAGAAGATATGACAGGGTGGTTTTGCCGTTGGTTCCGGTTATACCAGTGACATCCAGGTGATGAGAAGGGTTGCCGAGAATTCTTCCGGCCAGCATTCCCATGGCCAGGCGCACATCCGGAACCCGGACCACCGGCCTGTCTGAGAGCGAGATCTCTTCCGAGACAAGAAAGGCGCTGGCCCCGCAGGCATGTGCATCCGGTATGAATGCGTGCCCGTCCTGGACTGTCCCCGGGATAGCGGCAAAAAGGTCCCCATCTCTCACCTTTCTGGAGTTGTAAGAGATTCTCTTTATCTCAATATCGGGGTTCCCTTTGATGCCCATCACCTCCAGACCTTTTATGAGCTTCTCCAGTTTCATTTATCCTATCTAGTGCCGGGGGCTGAATCTCACCCGACAGGCTTTTACTCCTTTAAGAGGGTCTCCCGGCAAGGGCGCCTGTTCCACAGCCACACCCGTTCCTGAGAATTGAATCTCCAGGCCCCGGTCTTGCAAAAGCAAAAGAGCCTCGCGCATGGTTTGGCCCAGCAGGGCAGGCATCTTGCCTTGAGCCGGAGAATTTTCCTGGAGTATGGCTATATCTTTTTCTGTCAGGTCTTGCTGAAAATTTCGAGCCGTGAAAATTCCTTTGTCGTTTTTCTTGTCTGTTCTCTTTTCAATGCGGGAGATGCCCGAGGTCTCGGCATTTGCAGGCGGCACATTGAGATGAATCAATGCCTGGCGGACTATCTCCCTGAAGACCGGCGCGGCCAGCGTGCCTCCATAAGCATAGTTGGTCCGCGGCTCGTCAATGATCACTATTACGGCCACACGCGGGTCGTGGGCAGGGGCAAAACCCATGAAAGAGCAGATATATTTTCCTCTCTCGTACCCTCGGGCGTCTGGCTTGGGCTTCTGCGCAGTCCCGGTCTTTCCAGCCACAGGATAGCCTGAGATAGCGGCCTTTGAGCCGGTACCCTCAGGGCTTACAACCCCGCACAAGATGGATGTCAACTCTTGTGCCACTTCAGGTGAAATGACCCTGTTTATCCGTTCCGGTCTGTGGAGCACTATCTTTGTTCCATCCGGTCTGACTGCGCGTTCGACCAGATAGGGCCGCATCAGCTCGCCGCGGTTTGCGATGGCGCTGAGCGCGGTAACCATCTGGAGGGCAGTCACGGATACCCCCTGGCCGAATGCTATTGTGTCCACGGCTATCCGGGACCAGGTTCCTGGCTCCCGCACCAGGCCGCGGGCCTCCCCGGGAAAATCCAGCCCTGTTCTCTGGCCGAAGCCAAAGCGCTCGATATATTCATACATCCTGTCCCGACCCAGTTTTTCACCCAGCTTTGCCGCCCCGATATTGCTGGAATAGGTAACGATCTCCTGGAGCGAAAGCCAGCCGTGTCTGCGCGTATCATTGATCGTTTCACCTGCAATATCATATGCGCCGTTTTCACAGAAAAAACGATCATACCTTCCGGCAATGCCTTCCTGTAAAACCGCGGCGGCCATGAAAACCTTGAATGTGCTTCCCGGTTCAAACATGTCTGCAACCAGCCAGTTCCGCCAGAATTCCGGCGCCCAATCCTGGAAATGATTGGGATCAAATCCCGGCTCCATGGCCATGGCAAGGATGCGGCCTGTTTGAGGCTCCATGACGATTGCACCCGCTCTTTTCGCACGGTAGTTCCTCAAAGCCATGCGCACCTCGCGTTCGGCAAGATACTGGATGGCCTTGTCAAGGGTGAGCACCAGGTCCGCGCCTCCGCCGGACCCCTCGGACTCTCCTTGTCCTCCCGAGTCAGGAAAAATCCGGATAGCCTCTCCACGCGCATCCTGTTCCACCAGGATATATCTAGGTTGACCGCGAATCATCCCGTCATAAGCGTATTCAATCCCTTCCAGACCCTGTGCATCAACCCCGGCAAACCCAAGCAGCGAAGCCGCCAGCGTTCCCCCGGGATAAAACCTGCGGCTCTCCTCGATCAGACCAACTCCGGGCAGGTCGAGCACCTTAAGCTTTTCACCCACAGACTCCGGAACCTGCCTGGCAAGCCATACGAAGTTTTGATCTTTTGAGAGCTTATCCTGGATTTCCGTCTGGCTGATTTCGAGTCCTCCAGATCCTTCAGAAAGCCGTGCCAGTCGCCGCGCACTCATGCCCGGATCCTTTACCTGGTCCGGCCTTGCATATACGGAGAAAGCCTTCTGGCTTACTACAAGGACATTCCCCTGCCTGTCGCAGATCATGCCCCTGGAAGGGATAATCCTCTGGATGTGACGATACTGCGCGGCCGCGGCCTCACGGAGGCTTTTGGCCTCTATTACCTGAAGCTGATACGCTCTGGCCAGAATTCCCATGGCCACGAGGAAAAAGACGAGCAGAATAAGCCCGAGCCTCAGCTTAATCCATTTTGAAACTGTATAGTACATAGCCGCGCACTTTGCCTGGCGACGATTCTGCGGCCTTGAGGGTGCTCATCGGGAGAGGGTCAACCTTTATCCTGCATCGCCTGTCCGCATCCGCATGAGAATTCCGCTCCGCTTTTCCCGCTCTGCGCAAGCCGCGCGCTCAGCATCTCACATTCGCTATCCGCTTCTGTATGCTATCTCCCCGGCCAGAGATAGTCCCGATGAGCCCCCTCAGGGCCGTGCGACTTTCAAAGAACCCTCTTCCTGTCCTCCATATCCTTCTGCCACTTTTATCCTAAGCGGCCATACCTGGCTTGGTCTGGGAAAAGCCAGGTCTAATTTCTGTTCGGCAATTCGGGCAATCCTCTCAGGGCTTTTGAGTTGAGCTACCTTGCCCTCCAATTCTTCTTTCTGAATTAATTCCACCTGAAGGGTTTCCTTCATCTGTGAGATCGTGTAGTTGATTTTCAAGACCTCTATACGGGACCATACATAAAACAGGCTAAGTGCTATCAGCACAAAAACCAAAAAAAGCTCCGGGACAATGCCTGGACTCTTTTTGACTTTCACCCTCTGGCAGGAGAGTGTGCGGGCGCGTGCATAGCTTTTGGATGCTCTCTTCATTGCATAACTCCGATTTTTTCCGCGGCCCTCAGTCTTGCGCTTCGGCAATGAGGGTTCCCCGCTATTTCTTCTGAAGAAGGCCGGATCGGCTTTTTTGTGAGAATCTTGAGTCGCGGCCCTCCAGCCCCTTCGGGCTTTCTTGCGCATTCCGCAAAAAACCGCTTGACTATCCTGTCTTCAAGTGAATGGTAAGAGATAACGCCAATCCTTCCGCCGGGCGCCAGGAACTCCATCATCTTTGGGAGTGCGCCTTCGAGATTCTCAAGCTCCCGGTTCACCGCGATTCTCAAGGCCATGAAGGTGCGGGTTGCAGGGTGAATTCTCCGGGTTCGCGCGCCTCTCAGGTTCAGCGCCTCGATCAAGTGCCTGAGCTCGATGGTGTTCGAGGGTATCCTGCCACGCGCGCGGAGTTCGGTAATTCTCCGGGCGATCATATTGGCCCTGTGCTCCTCGCCGTATTGCCGGATGATCCGGGCCAACTCTTTCCTCGGAGCCCGCTCCAGAATAGCCTGAGCCGTCTCAGGTTCCCTCTGATCCATGCGCATGTCCAGTGGGCCCTGTCTCTGAAAGCTGAAGCCCCTGTTCGCGCTTTCCAGCTGATGGGCGGAAAGCCCGAGGTCCATGAAAAATCCGTTAACTCTCGCCACACCCATCTCGTTCAATACCCTGTCCAGGTTGATAAAGTTTTCGTGCAATAGTACGGCTCTTTCGCCGAATCGCTCAAGCCTCTTTTTCGCCTCGGCACAAGCCTCCTGGTCCCGATCGAGGCCAACCAGCCATCCGCTCTGTCCCAGTCTCTGTAAAATCTCCTCGGCATGTCCGCCTCCGCCCAGGGTCAGATCAACCCATATTTCTCCCGGCTTTATCGCGAGTATTTGCAAAGTCTCGCTCACGAGCGCTGGCTCGTGGAAATCCGAAAGACCTGTATAGCTTGACCTGACCATTCATTACCTGCAAATCCCCTGGACCCTCTTCACCTAGCCCGACCTTGACCTTTTCAATTCCGCCACATGCGACCGGGTTCCGGGATACCTTTCCTCCCACTCTCTGTATGCGCCCTGGTAGCGCTCAGAGGGCCATATCTCGAAATATTGGCTCATACCCAGCAGGACCACCTCCCTCTCCTCTCCGAGTCCTTCACGCCATTTCGGAGGAAGGAGTATCCTGCCTTGGCCATCAAGTTCAACCTCGAACATGTTGGACTGAAGATAATGAATATAATCAGAGATGTTGTCGTCATCCATATCCAGGGATTCATTGCGCATCTCCCTTAACCGCCATTCATCCTCTGGGTATGCGTCCAGCCTATCCCGATGCCGGAGTATAACCAGACGCGTCACTTTCCTCTCTTCCAGCACATCCTTGAACCGTGATGGGAGGCTGATCCTGCCTTGCTTGTTCAGGCGATGTGTAAAGGTTCCCCTAAAGGCTCTCGCTCCCCTATCGGCCATTTTTGACCATTTTGAGCCATTCTCTTCCATTGATGATAGTTTATCCGCCATCTTTAGACATGTCAAGCTTTTTTTTGAAAAAAATCAATTTTTTCTATATCTATTGAAGAATCGCCTAAATATTGATAATTTTTAAAAAAATTATACTAGATATAGTGTGCATAGAGGGATACCCGGAGGGGTTCATGCTGGTTATCCAGTGATTATTTTTGCCCGATCATGTAATACATCCATTTATCCCCAATAATGCAGTTGCCATTTTTTATTTTCCCGCCCAACTGCATCGCAGTGATGCTTGATCTATCTCAGCTATTCGATTTAGTAGAATTTTCAGGTTTTTTCGGAGGCGTCCCTGGGCGGAGATTCTGAGTTTTTTCTTGCGTGCTCTTGAGCCCATTTGGGCGCCTAATACCAGCACTTGATACCGAATGGTTTTGAGGGTGAGGATGGTATTTTTCAGTCGCCGTGACCTTCTCCAGTTGAGAGATTGATACTCAAGCTCGGCGATCTCGCGGTGAGGGCTTTGACCATTTCCTGCCTTTTCCCTTTCTACGCTGGAAGCCCGAATGCGATAAACGCATCTTTGTAGATGTCCGCTAAGCCATTGATCAACAAGATGTTTGCCTCACTGTAAAAAGCATTTGGAGTTGCAGGTACCATTAAACCGGAAGAGCTATAAAAAAAGAGTCAACTGAAAACTGCGCCATTTATGTCGCACACCCTGGCCTCTCAGACCAGGACATTCCCCGAAAACCACCCTGATTCTTCTGTAAATCAAATGGGTGTAAGGATTTTTTGATTTCAACAAGTGTAAGAGCCGAAAAACTTGTGCCGGCGAGCGATCCATAAAGGATCGCCGCCAATTCTTAATATCCATCGGGACCGCACTGATCCTCTCTCTTCTCAGACAATCCTATCGGGAACTCAAATTTTCGGGGAAAGTCCAGCCTCTCAGACTGTTTGAACTTTGAGTGTCTATTTGCTATAATCAGCCCCATGAAAAAGACGAATATCAAGCGGATAGGGACGGGGCTTGTCTTTTTAGCTCCATTGGTCTTTTTAATCACTGGTCCGGGCCAGGTCACTGCTAAGAAGAAAAAGAAGAAAGCGAGGCATGAGATTACCTGGCCTGCGGAGATGGACGAAGATTTCGGGGATCTGCGGGAAGAGATACAGGCGGAGTGGGCCCAGAGGAAAGAGGAGATCGAGGCTGAGATCGAGGCTGAGCGGCGGGAGATACTGCGGCTGTATCGGGACGAACAGAAAGCTATCAAGGCTATATGGGGCACCATGCCCCCGCCCAGTTCACTGGAGCAATACAGGCTTGACCCTGCCTTCAAGTCCGAGGTGAGCTACAAGGACGGAAAGCTCAAGGCAACCTCGGTGGTGGTCGCCGACAGCCCTGCCGATGTGAAAGAAGCCGAGAAGAAGTGTCAACAACATGCCTCGCAGGTTCTGGACCAGGAGATAAAGTCGCTCAAGCCGACCAATGGTCCTAGCGTGGCAGAGGAGTTAAAGAGGCCGGATTCCAAGCTGGAGGAAAAGAATCTGGACCAATTCGTGACCTCATCCGGGACTGCCAAGGTTGAAGGTATAGTGGACTTGCCGGAGGGCAAGAAGGGTGTCAAGGTCTCGGTGGAGGTGCCCATTGCCGATCCTGAGAAGCCGAGCCTGACGCAGGTGCTTGAGCCAATGTTGGCTGAGCCTGAGAGTGATGTCCAGGAGGTAAAGCCGAGCCTGCCGCCTCCTCCTGCCGAGCCGCCTTTCGATACCGAGGCATGGCTTAAGACCCAGGGCCCGATCAACGGCCTGATAGTGGATACACGCGGCACAGGGTTTGAGCCATGCGTCTATCCCAGGGTCATGGGAGGCGATAATTCCGGGAATGTTGAAGTTGTCTATTACACTGGAAGCCTGAGCGACTCTCTGGCGGGCAAGTTGGGATTGTCCGGCTGGGCCCGAAGCGTGGATGCGGCGCGAACCGAGCCTCGCTTGACCCCTGGTAAAAAGTATCCCGGGAGTCCTTTGACAATAGAGTCAAGAGAAGTCATTCAGATATTAGATAACAAGATAATGCTCGGGCCGACCGGTGCGGCCAAGATCAAGGCCAGCGACGAGAAATACCTTTACCTGAACTGCGCCCGCGTTGTTCTGGTAGTGGACTAGACTAGCCCCGTATAAAACGGCAGGATTATCTCTCCTGCTCGATATATATTCCATTCATGGAGAGGAATAATGACTAAAAGGACAGTCAAGTTTTTTAATGCGCTTATCGCGCTTGGGATGCTGGTTTTGCCAGTCACTGGACAGACAGAAACCTGTATCCTGGAGGGGAATCACCGTGTGATTCTGGACATCATTAATCCCACAGGTGTCAAGTTCATCCCGGATTACCAAAATGCGGGTTTCTCCCAGCGGGTAGTGGAGACCAAGCGTTATGCGGCAAGGGTTGAGATTATCGTCACCCTGGATACCTTCAGTTCCAGAGAACCCTTCCCTGTTTCGCCCCGTAGGTTGCCGGAAGAGGTTCAGGCATTCATGAAGCCCGAAGCCATGGTTCAGTCCGAGCATGCGGAGATACAAAGACAGGCCCGCAAACTCGTGGCCGGCGCCACTACCGAGGTTATGGCCTTTGAGCGTGTGGCCTTTTGGATGGCGGACAATGTCCGGTACGAGATTCACACCCGGCAGGACGCGCTTTCAGTCCTTCGTAACAGGGCTGGGTCGTGCGCCGGCCAGACCCGGCTGATGATGGCCCTGCTTCGAGCAGAGGGCATTCCCGCTAGATATGCAAGAGGGTTTCTGCCACCTGGTGGGATGTGGGGTTTTGAGAAGGAATACTGGGGCGTTACCATTATGAGCGGTGGCTACCATGCCTGGGTGGAGGTTTATTTCCCTGACCAGGGCTGGGTTTTCTCGGACATCCTTCACTCGCTTTACTTCGTGGACCCCTACCACCTGCTTTTTCAGATCGCTGGCACCGAGCTAAACCCCGGTTACGAAACATTCGCGATTGGAAAGGATGACGGGAACATTGAGATAGAAAAGGGAACATCCTTCACTATCTTTGAGCAATCCGATCAGTCGCGGATAGTGGACCTGCTACCGGATCCTAAGAGGCTTCTTCTCGCTCGACGGAATAAGGCCCAGACAAGCTGTACCATTTTCGGGCAGGCATTCGATCCCTCTGGCAAGCCGATCAAGAGCGGGGATTTTATTTTCTGGCAGGGAGACAAAGGCAAGGTCTATCCCATTGACAAGAACGGCCGCTTCAGTGCGTCTGGTTTTAGCCCGGGCACATATTCCGTAAGCGTCCGGGCCGAGGGGTATAGAGAGGCGAGAAAAAGCGTGGCCTTCCATGAGGTGGAGATAAAAGAGCTGAACTTTCAACTGGAGCCCGGGGGCTCGGTTTTCGGAAAGGTCACGGATCTCTCCGGCAGGCCTGTCTCAGGCGCCTGGGTGTATCTCTGGCAGGGAAACAAGGGCCGGGGCTACCCAGCGGACGAGAAGGGCCGCTACAATATCACTGGATGTCCAGTGGGGATCTTTCGGCTTAGCGTGCAGATAGAAGGACAGAAAAAGACCGAGACCGAGGTCGAGATTGAGTCCGGGGCCAGAGTGGAACATAACTTTGTGCTTGGACCATAGACCCAGAATATTATATTGCTCTAAATTCTAAGGATTCCTACCTTCCAGGCTCCAGCACCATGGTTTGTGCGTAATCCTTGAGCAGGTCTCCTACGGGAACCTGTTTGGGACAGGTGTATAGGCCCACGCTCTCAATGTAGCGAGCATCATTGATGCGATCCTGGAAGAACCTCTGGATGTCAACAATGCAGATGCTCTCATCGCCCGGCAGGGGGATGGTTTCATGGACACTCCAGGCATCCTGAGTGGTATCTTGAGAAGGCTCCTCTCTATCCTCTTGCTCTGCACTATTCTCATGTTTGATCCAGACAGCCTCCCGGAGAATTCGATGGCGCTTGTCCTCGGTCTCGAAAAATACCAGTTTATCCTTTCCCTCGCAAGGCTTTAATCCCTGCCGATCTTTTAGCTGGGAAAACACATTCACTGGCAGGGACAGTGTGGCCTTGCTGTAAAGCACACCCTCGCTGTCCATCCACCGGTCTACAACAGTGAGGTATGGTGAAATAAAGGCAGGGTCCCAGGAGAAATCCGTGACAGTGCGAGCGACATTCATATAAAGGATGCCATCGTTCCTCTCAAATTTTTTATCATAGCTATCCTGTCGAATCTCGAACTGCTTCGCTACCTCCATTTTTGCCCTCAAGTCCGCAAGTAAAACCTGGACTCCATAGTTCCTCTGTCCCCATGAACCGGCCGAGCCTGTGCCCGAGATGAACAAGAGGTTCGCAGATGAATCAAGGGGGGTGGACACCTTGCCTTGCATCCAGGAAGGTTGACCCTCTGCTGACCCGAGACGCACCTTCTGCTTCAGGAAATCTCCTTTATCAAGCCTGATAGAAAATGGGGGCCTTATCATGCCCTGTGCCAGAGCGGACACAGTATGGACTCCGGGCAAAAGCTCGGTCTCGACCCTGCCGGTTCCGGCATAGTGGTTATCAAGAAACAAAATTGCGCCCCTGGGTTTGCTGATCAAGAGAATACGAGGTGCGGACGGGATAGATTCTGTGGTATTGCTATCCTCAGTGGATGGATTTCCCAGGCTTGCGCCTGCGAAGAAAAAGAGG
Organism: uncultured bacterium; assembly: GCA_964580655.1. Lineage (GTDB taxonomy): Bacteria > RBG-13-61-14 > RBG-13-61-14 > RBG-13-61-14 > CAZOMR01 > CAZOMR01. The sequence goes on along the minus strand of CAZOMR010000091.1, from coordinate 967 downwards.
GCAATCCCCCATCTCCCTGCGAGCCGGAACAGCTTCGGCTTTCCGGCCCAAGGCATAAGTCTTCTCTTTGAGGACCGCCCTCTTACCAAAAATTCTGACACGCTGGCTTTGACTTATTCCATATGTCTCTTTTCGAGTTGCTCGTCAAGTTCCCTGAGGGCCTCGTCCGCTGTCATCTTCAGCTCCTGGGCGCGCTCAGCCATTTTGTCCCGCATCATTCCAGCGAGGCTGTCAAAGCTGACCTCGGCCAGGGAATACATGGTTCCATCCGGCCCCTTGAAATGATCCACTATCTTGCTTCCCACGAGAGTTGTCTCTGTAATGGATTTGGTGATGCTGGAGACAAACTGCTCTTCCTGGGAATCATCCATATCAGTGGCTATGGCCGAGGACATGTAATCCTTCATGAAGTTGGCCGTGTAGGTGTTGAGCACCCTGGAGAGTTCAGTCCTCGCACGCTGGTCCGCGGTCTGCATCTGGAGAGCTCTGTTGGTGATACCCTGGGAGATACCTACCCCATAGAACTTGTCCATTGCATCGTCAAAGCCGGCGCCGCCTTTCCTTACCCATTCCGGCTCGTTCGGGTCCCCGGACATACTGGTCTGCTTGGTCACCCCTTGCGTAAGCCCTGATTCATCCACCTTAGCCTTCTTACCCCCGCACCCGATAGCAAGGCCTAGCGCCCCTATCATCAGGGCTGTTACCAGGTGCCCGATCCAATTACCTTTTGCCCTTCTCATCCTTTTTCTCCTCCTTTACCAGAAATTTTAAACCCGACTTGATCTACCAAGTCTTACCCTATACCCTATAAGGCCCTTTTGCCATAGTCCCGAGCTTCTGCACTCGGCAACTTTTTCTCGACCTCTTATTTGTTCTTTAGCAGATTTAAGGACATTAGTCAAGAGCAAATATGCCTGAAGTTCCCCCATTTTTTCAGGTATCGAAGAGAGCCATTTGCGGATGCGGT
>CAZOMR010000090.1:0-11826 GCA_964580655.1 uncultured bacterium | reverse complement strand
GGAAGACACCTCTCTCTAAGGTGGAATCGGGCTTGAGAACTTTTGACTGCCGAGTTAATAATTTAATTACAATCGAGAAAAAGTCAAATTGATCAAGTCGACTCATCCCCTCTTTTTATTGTCCGCAAATTTCCGGCGCTGATCAGAGAATGCCCTGGATGCCGCGCACTTTGCAAAGTGTGTGTGTTCCTGATTTTGCTGTTCATCAAATGTCTGCGATAGCGCATCGTAGAAGCCACGGCGTGCGAACTCGATAGCCAGTGGAGATTTTTCCGCGATCGTTTCCGCTATCTCAATTGCCGCGGGCATGAGATGATCGTCCGGGACCACCTTGTTGACCAGGCCTATGCGGAGGGCCTCTTTTGCGTCAATTGTTTTTGCAGTGAGTCCCAGCTCAAGCGCATTTGCTATTCCCACTATCTGGGGGAGAATTAGCGGGCTCCCGGCTTCAGGGATAAGGCCGACCTCTGTAAATCTCATGCTCATTGTTGCGCTTTCTGCGGCTACCCTGATGTCGCAGAGCAGGGTAAGGGTGAGTCCCCACCCGATGGCCGCACCATTGATGGCCGCGATCACTGGCCTGGTATAGTGCTTGAATAGAAGCTCAGGCATGGGTATGACCTTGCGGTCGTCCCGCGGGGTTCCCCACTTGCCCATTCCTTCCTTGAGGTCCAGACCACCGGAAAAGGCCTTGCCCGCGCCGGTAAGCACCACAACCCGAACCTCTTTATCCTCATGCGCATCCATCAGCGCGTAATTAAGATCAAGGAAAAGGTCCCAGCAGAACGCGTTGCGAACATCTGCGCGATTCAGTGTGATAGTAAGGATGTTATCCTTGAGTTCGGTCAGAAGATACTTATACTCCATACGGTTCCCCCTTAAGTCCTGGAAACTCCCTTCGAGGCCTTCATTGTAAAATAATAACTCCAAGTGGGTCAAGTTTTATCCTTCATTGATCCTGGCTTGACTCGCACAGGGCTTTGGGCTAAATTGCACCATATGCAGGACTGAGTGAATGATGCCTGAGAATCAATCCCCGATTGAGGCTGAAGAGGATCAGCTCAAGCGCCCAAGTCTCATCAGCCATGTTATACCTTATATCATCACCATAATAATCTTTTACCTCATTTTCCGAAACGAGGATTTCGGCGAGATATGGCGCGACCTAAAGGAAGCGGACCTGAGCCTGTTCCTTCCGGCTATGGCGATCTTCGTTACCGTGTTTTTTCTCGCTGATGTGTTTACCTTTGGCCAGGCATATAAATGGTTCAACACCCGGATGACCGTAAAGGAGATGATGGAATGCCGGGCCGGGCCTTATGTGGTACAGATAGGGCTGGCTCCTCTTGCCGAGGTACTGTTTCCGCTTTACATGTGGCGGAAGAAAGGTGTGCGGATCACGGAGACCCTTTCTTCAAACCTCTGGACAATGATAGTTGACCAGTCCGCCGTGTTCACGGTTCTGACCGCGGCCGTGGTCTATAGCCTGGTTACAGGCCTTGTCCCGGAGATTAACTGGGTCTGGCTCGCGGTATGTATCGGGTTCTGGGTGCTCTTTCTGGGAAACATCGCGTTCTGGCACAGCCGTTATCAGGGGAAGGCCGCAAACTGGATCGCAGAGAAAAGCTCCGCCCAAGTCGCTGATCATATTCCTAAGTGGCGTGAGCTTCTTTTAAGGATCGCCCCGGGACTCATTACCCTTCTGCGCACTTTTTCTATAGCCCGCTGGCACCATTACATCCGGATTTTCCTTGTGAGGCTTGCAATGCTTGCGTTCAACCTTGTGTCCAACTTTGCGGCACTGATGGCCCTGGATGTGACCCCTCCGATCCCCCTGATACTGGTGGGGGTTCCGCTTATCATGCTTAGCGTGTTCATGCCTATCTCAGTGGGAGGATACGGGGGGCCCCAGGCTCTGGCATGGCTCTTTTTCGTTAAGGTGGTCCCCTGTGCCAGCCCGGAGGTTATTACTGCTTACAGCCTGCTGTGGTCCACCGGCTTTCTCATTGGTCGGGCATTCTGGGGCCTGATTTTTATCAGAGGGTTCTTTAAAGGCACTTTCCCGCAAGGCGTCAGGCTACGAAGAAAAGCTGGTTGAGTCGGAAGCTCTTACTTATTATTCCGAGCACTATACAGTAGACACCTGTCGCGACTGAAGTCGCTCGCACAAAAAACTGCTCTCATTAGTAATTCTTTCTGACAATTTCTTCGACAAAGTTGCCAATATGTTCCTGGTCGTCATTATTGATGCGGACAAAGCGTATGCCCATTCCAGGCGGAAGATTAGCCACATCGCCTTGCTCGCGCGCCCAGACAACCATACCGGTAACATCAATCCTCTTTTTATCTTTAGGAAGATAAAATCGCAGATCCAGGTCCGTTCCCTCTTTCAGCGGGTTCCTTGTAATGAGGAACATCCCGCTCCGGCTTAGATTTGCCGTGACAAACAGTGGCACGCGTAAAAGATATTGCTCACCCCTGTCCACCTTGAGCTTGACCACGGCCCGAACATTACTCCTCCGATCCGCCATTGCTGAACCCTGTGCTTTCTAAAAGCCTACGGCCCGAAAAGGGCTGTCCCTACTTCGCCTTGTGCCTCTGCTTCTTCAGCATCTTTCTCTTTTTGTGTTTTCGAATCTTCTTGCGCCGCTTCTTGATTACATTTCCCATGCAGGCCTTCTTCTCGCTCCTTGTCTAAAATGTTTCCAGGACTTTAAGATTATATTCAAACTGTAAAAAAAGCAAGTTTTTACGACTCTGAAGTTTCCACATTTTTTGGTTCATCCGGCTAAAGAGCACCTGGGCTGAATTCTGCCAGGTTTCAATCTCAATAACTCTCAACCGCATAGATACTCTCAAACCGGAAAACCTAACCCTAATTATTCATGAATTTCTTAAAAGATTATCTAACCGACTAAAACTAAAGCAAAGTCCAAAACCCTCTCATAAACACCCTGCATTTTGTATATTTTAACATTTCTTTTCACACCTGTCCAAAAACGGTTTTTATTTGGACAGCAGTGATTTCTTTTTATTTTTAATCCTCTGTGCCCTCGCCTACCCCGCCGAAGTGGCTACGAAGGCTGGATGTGTCTCTGTGGTGAATAATCCGGGCTAAAAATTTTACAGGTTTTGCAAAAATTTTGTAAAAAAAATCATCAAGAAGCATTTTTTGCTTGACACGCCCCCATAAGAGTGCTTAAATAGCCCGATAAGAGTGCATCTAATTGGCGAAAGTTAATGAATTTGAAATAAAATCAGGCGGATAGAATGGAGAGCAATGATGGCCAAGGCAAAGGACAAGGTTACAATCAAGATACCCAGGCCCCTTTATGATAAGCTCAAGCTTATTCTGGCAGGTTCGGGATATAACTCGATCACGGATTTTGTGGTGTTTGTGCTCAGAGACCTTGTTGCCTCATCAATGAGGGCCGATGAGAAATTAAGCGAGAAGGATATAGAGGAGATAAAACAGCGGCTGAGAAATCTCGGGTATCTTGAATAACTTCCAGATAAATCATGAGAAAAATTGAGCGGGGAGAATCCAGTGAATAAAATTTCCATCTGGATATGGTATGGGCTATTGATCTGTCTGGCAATGGGGGTCATGATATTGACCCTCCAGCCAGAGCTTAACCTGGCGGATCGCTATTTTGAGGATTTTACTCTATATGCAGTTTTAATCGTTCTTTTTATTTCTTTGTTCTGCGAATATATTGATTCTACCCTGGGGATGGGCTACGGCACCACCCTGACCCCTCTATTAATAATCGCGGGATTTTCTCCGCTTGATATTGTGCCTGCAATCCTGCTCTCTGAGTTCATTGCCGGCATCTTGGCCGCGATTATGCACCACCAGTATGGTAATGTGTCCTTTGTCAGTGGGTCAAGAGCGGTGAAGGTGGCCTCCGTGCTTGCCGCATGTTCCATAGTCGGCACAGTAGTCGCGGTGTTTTTGGCAGTGAATATCCCCATCTGGCTACTCAAGACTTACATAGGAGTGTTGATCCTGAGTATGGGCATCCTGATCCTCGCTTACCGCGGCCGTAACTTAAATTTTTCCTGGCAAAGAATCACAGGCATAGGAATCCTGGCATCTTTTAATAAAGGTATAAGCGGCGGTGGTTATGGCCCGGTGGTGACCAGCGGACAGATCCTTTCTGGCCTGAATGAAAAAAACGCTGTGGGAATAACCTCACTGGCAGAAGGGGTCACATGCGCAGTGGGTCTGGTGCTTTATGTGATATTAAAAGGTGGCCTGGAGTGGCGACTGGCCCTCCCGCTTGCAGTCGGCGCAATATTCAGTGTTCCCTTTGCCGCCTGGACCGTCAAAGCTATGCCGTCTCTGTTAATCAAGAATTCAATCGGTTACTTCACATGCTTCCTTGGATTCCTCACTTTACTGAAAATCTTGCTGTGATTTAAGAGCAGGTTCGGAATTCCCTGATCTCCAGGTATACTCTTACCAGGGACCTAGATTACCTTTATCATCAAAGCACAGCAATTCAGGTCCTCCAGATACTTCGGGATCGCCGATTATCTCAAGCTCCCCGGAGGCCTGCTCATAAAGAGGGCGGGTAAGGATAATTTCCTCCAGAGAAAGCGTGTCGTGAATCCGGGCCAGCCGGAGACGGCTCACATCCGGACACCAGGAAGTCCGGATACCAGCCTCTATGGCCTGGACATCCGTGTCAAACCAGAGCGGAACCCTGGCCCTCTCCACAAACGTGCTTGCAAGCGCGTTCTCGCGCATGGCCGCAAGGTCCATCTTGTCCAATACCCTTTTTGTTGTTATGTCAGCAAGCCCGATGCCATACGCGCTTCCTTCGGATCCTTCGGATGCGCCGGAGGATGCCGCGAGGTCCAGCACCACTATCCGGTGAATAAAAGGATCATCCGGTTCCGGCTCGCCGCGCAAACCCATGCGGCCTATGACATTGGTGTCCAGGCCGGTGCCGCTCTTGCTTTTACCGAACTGGTCAACGATCAGGACATCAATCCCCCGGAAAGGAAGGCGCGGCATCAGCCGATATGACTCCTTCAAGAGCTCCGGCTCTTGATCCAGGATTCCATCTCCCGGGATCACCTCTATCCGGGCGAGCCGGTCCCTGCCGTTTTCAATCAGCGCAACACCGAAAAACACCCTGACCCTTTTCAGGACAAACTCCGCTATTCCGGGAACCACCTTGCGAAGCGCACTCGGGCCCAGGGCGTGAACCGCTGATGCGCCCTTTTGTTTGCCCAGACCCACGGCAAGCATTTTGGCCAGCCCGCTTTCGTATGGGCCGTGAAAGCTTGTGTGAGGCTTGATACGATTGATAACTACTATGCCGTCCGCGCAAAGCGCTTGTTTGTCCAGATATACGGGTATGCCCTGGACTGTGCCGATTATTTCGGTCTCCATGCTCGAATGAATCGGGGCGCCGACTTTCTCTTCGCTGATGCCGAACTCTTTCAGCAGTGCGGTCTGCCCCCCTGCCGTGGCGCCAGCGTGAGAACCCATAGCCGGAACAATAAACGGCTCAGCACCTGCATCCCTGAGCCAGGTGACCACTTCCTTCAATACCTCGTCAATCCGGTCAATGCCCCGGCTTCCAGCAGTGAGCGCCACCCTCATCCCGGACTTTATTCCGGCCGTAACAGGAGAAGAATCCAGCAGGACCTTCAACTCCGCGGCCACATCCGGGATTTCCCCTCCCTCAAGCTTCTGCCGCACACGCAACAAGGGAGGTATCTGAATTTCCAGAGCCATCGAGCAAAAGCACCTTTAATCATATTGTTTTATCTTTGCGAAAAAATCAAGTTTTTTTCAACGCGAAAAATGCAACTGTAGTGGCAAAGTGCAAATTGCTTTGGCCAGCTATCTTTGCTATCCTGATCAAAACGAAAGGAATTTTGAGAAATGAGGGCTCGATTAGTAAATTTATTCCTGCTGTCTCTGATTGTCCTTGCAAGCATTGCGCAGGCCGAGGTCTGGCCGGAGGGAAGGCCGATCTATGTGGCCCACCGGGGAGCAAACCGCGAGGCTGATGAAAACACGCTCAAGGCCTATTCCATTGCCGCGGACTATGGCATGGATTTCATAGAATGCGATCCGCGCTGGACGCGGGACCGCGTTTTCGTGATCATGCACGATGCCACGGTGGATCGTACCACGGACGGCCACGGCCGGGTCAAGGATATGACCCTGGCTCAAATTCGGGCGCTGAGCACTGAACACGGAGAGATGGTTCCCACCCTTGAGGAGGTTCTTGCTCTTGCAGAGATGCGCGGCATTGGCGTCTACCTGGACATCAAGGAATATACCCCGGAGAGCCTTGATGCGATGCTTGAATTACTCGATAAATACAATATGGCGGACAAGGTGTTCATGGGCTTTTACACCAAGGCCGGGGTCAAATACATTGAGACCAGGCGGCCTGAGATAGTTACGGACCCGGCCTGGCCGCTTGCGGTGCTCACGCTGGGCCAGGCAAGGAGGCTCGGGGCGGACTTCATCGGCACACTCTACCCTCTTGCTACAAAGCGCGTGGTTTCTCGTGCTCACAAGCTGGGCCTTAAGGTGATCACCATGCCGGTCAATGAGCCAGAAAAAATCGAAAGGCAAAAGCGGATAGGGCTGGATGCTATCCAGACTGATCATCCTGAATTACTTTGCGGCCCAGGAGAGCCTTGAGCTTCAAGGCGATTCTTGATTTCTTGATTTCCCGCCTTGACTTTTATCATCATCTGCAAGAGAATTAATTCATCCGCGAGGAATTAGTTCAAACCATGGCTGATCGCGTTGCTATTATCGGGACTTTTCAGACGAGATATGAGCGGGAGAAGCGGGACCATCACATCACCGAGATGGTTTACGAGGTTACGAGCGGCCTGCTTGAGACTCTGGGAATGGAGATCAATGATGTGGACAACATCGTGTCCTGCTCCCAGGATTTCCTTGACGGACGCACTATCTCCAACCGAAGCATACCCGAGGTGGAAGGCGCTTATCTCAAATCCGAGGCCAAGGTAGCCGGGGACGGGGCACAGGCAGTTTTCTACGGCATGATGCGGATTCTGTCCGGCAAATACCGGACCTGCCTGGTGCTTGCTCACTGCAAGATGAGCGAGGGAGCGCAGAATATTATCGCCAACGGTATGTTCGATCCCATCTTTCAGCGCGCTCTTGGTTTTGACGAGCTCAATTCCGCGGCGCTCCAGGCCAGGAGGTATATGCATCGCTGGGGCATCTCTCCTGAGCAGTGCGCAACAGCCGCGGCCAAGGCACTGACCCAGGCCAGAAAGAACGACAATGTCTTTCGCGGGAGAAATACAACCTTGGAGGATGTGTTGAATTCGCAGATGCTTGCAAGCCCTGTCCATGAGCTTGAGGCGTATATGCCCGCGGACGGAGCCTGCGCCCTGATGCTGGCTTGCGAGGATGTGGCCAGAAAGTGGACGGACAGGCCTGTCTGGATTGCCGGGGCCGGCGTTGCACTTGACAGCTATTATCTTGGAGACCGCGACCTTGCCGAGGCTAAAGCGCTTTCGCAAGCGGCCAAAAAGGCATACTCCATGGCCGGAATAAAAAACCCCGGACGCGAGATAGACCTGGTGGAGCTCTCCAACTACTTCAGCTTTCAGGAGCTTTTGTATTCGGAAGCACTGGGGCTTTGTGATCCGGGAGGGGGAGCCAGGCTTTTGGAGTCCGGGAGAACATTGGCTGATGGCAAACAGCCTGTGAACCCTTCCGGAGGTGTGCTTGGCGGAAACCCTTTATGCGTTTCAGGTCTGACAAGGGTGATCGAGGCGGCCCGGCAGATACGCGGGGACGCGGGTCGGCACCAGGTAAAGAAGCGTGTTCGCACCGCTTTGGCGCAAGGGTCATACGGTCCGTGCGGGCAGAGCCAGTGCGTGATCTTGCTCAGGAAAAAGTGATGCTTATTCAAGAGAGGGATTAATGGCAAGGCGTGCAGGGATCATAGGCACCGGGCAGACCATACATAAGTCCAAACGCAGGGATGTGAACATCGTGGAGTTGATACACGAGGCTGTCATTGACTGCCTGAATGATGCTGAAATAACCATGGCGGATGTGGATGCGGTGCTCATCGGGAACATGGAGCACTTTGAAGGGGTTTACAATGCAGACCTCTGGGCAGTTGACGGCACCGGATCATACCTCAAACACGCGATGAAGATAACCACCGGAGGAACCACCGGCGCGAGCGTGGCCCATGCCGGGTTCTATCATGTGGCAAGCGGGATGTTTGATTGCGTGCTCTGCATCGCATGGGAAAAGCAGTCCGACGGGGATACCACGGCCGGGCTGATCTTCCAGGCTGATCCGCTCTTCGAGCGAGCGACCATGTCCGGCGCCATCGGCACATTTGCACTGGCCGCGAGCGAATACATGAACAAGTTCGGCATCACAGAGAACCAGGCGGCCAGGGTGGCGGTAAAGAACCGCGGGAACGCCCTGCACAATCCTTATGCTCATTTGCGCGCAGAGATAACGATTGATGATGTGCTCAACTCAAGGCCGCTTGCATATCCGATCAAGCTGTTGGACATGTGCCCGACCTCGGACGGGGCCTGCGCCATGATCGTTGCAAGCGAGGATGTTGCAAGGAAGAAGAGTCCGAACCGGCCGGCCTGGTTCAAGGCGGTTGCCACATGTCATGACCAGCCCTTTAACTCGGACCTGCCCTTGCTCATCAACATGCGGACTTTGCATCATGCATCAAAGGATGCCTATGCTCAGGCAGGTATCAAGGACCCGCTCAAGGAACTGGATGTGGCCGAGCTTTATGAGCCGTGCACATTCGCGGAACTCGCCTGGTATGAGGCCCTGGGATTTTGCGAGCTGGGCCAGGGCGGAAGGCTTATGGACTCAGGCGCCACCGAGATGTCGGGCGAGCTTCCGGTCAATCCTTCAGGCGGTGTCATCTCCACGAACTGCATAGGCGCAACCGCCATGATCCGGGTGGCCGAGGCCGCGATCCAGGTAATGGGCAAGGGATGCGACCGACAGGTGGAAGGCGCGAAGACCGCGCTCGCAACAGGTTTCGGCGGAAGCTTCTGGAGCGAGCTAACAATCCTTGAAGGGGACTGAGGAAAGGATTTTCCGTGAATAACCAGGCGGTGAATTTTCTTGATGTGAGTTCTCCTGCGAGGTATCCGTATCATTATTCCTGCGGGCGACTTGGGAGTTTCTTTTTCAAGGCATTGAGGGACGAGCAGAAGATATACGGCCGCAAGTGCTCTAAGTGCGGGCATGTCTACATTCCCCCGCGGCCCGTGTGCGGGCCCTGCTTTGCCCTGACCAGCGAATGGGTGGAGATAGGCCCGCAGGGCGTGCTTGAGTGCTATACCGTGGTTTACTTCACATTCCTTGATCCCATGACCGGGAAAAAGAGGCCTGTCCCATACGGGTACGGGCTCATTAAACTTGACGGTGCTGATTCACGCCTCCAGCATTTCCTCTCTGAAAGTGACCGGCAAAAGCTCCGGCCCGGGATGCGTGTGGAGGCTGTTTTTCAGGAAAAGCGCGAAGGCGCGCTCACAGACATTAAGTGGTTCCGACCCGTAGAATAGACTCAAGGAGTGGACTCTTGGGAGAGAATAATGAGATATTGATCTTCGAACAGGTCATGCAGGTGCCCTATAATTATTCTGCCGGGCCTGTGGCAAGCCGGTTTCTGACTGCGCTGAGCGATGAAAAGAAGCTCATGGGTATTCGGTGCAATAAGTGCGGTCTTGTCTATGTCCCTCCACGCGCCACCTGCGGCAGATGCTTTTCAGAGCTTTCGGAATGGGTGGAGCTTTCCGGCAGGGGAATTGTAGAGACCTTCACTGTAGTGAATTACCCTGAGCCGATCCAGCCGATGGATGTTCCATTTATCCTGGCAGTGATCAAGCTGGAAGGTGCTGATACCGGGCTGGCGCATCTTATCGGGGAAGTGGATGAAAAGGATTTAACCATAGGAATGCGCGTTGAGCCGGTGTTCCGGGAAAGAAGACACGGACACATCCTTGACATAAAATATTTTCGGCCCATAAAAGGAGAATGAAGATTGAAAAGCAGGTGGAACATGAATTCAAGTAAGCTGATCATGCATATCCGCAGGACCTTTCTTATGGCTCTTGGTTTGCTTTTCGTGATGAACCTGGGCCAATGTCGGCGAAGCCCTCAGGAGACCAATGTCATCCTGATCATCATTGATACCCTGCGCCAGGACCATGTAAGCTGTTATGGATACGAGCGCGAGACCACGCCGAACCTGGATGCCCTGGCCAAAGACGGGGTGCGCTTCGAGCAGGCTGTATCCTCATGTCCGTGGACCCTTCCATCCATCGCAAGCATACTCACCGGCCAGAACCCCTCAACACATCAGGCCGGGATACATCTTGACCCGTATACCATGGAGGATCGGCGCCTTTCCATAATGAACGAGAGCATCCTCACTCTGGCTGAAATCTTTCAGCAAAAAGGCTATTCCACGGTCGGCTTCTTCCAGAACCCGTTCGTGCACCCGGACTTCGGGCTTAACCGGGGTTTTGATCTCTATGACTATGCGCCCGGAGATAATCGTAACATCCGGAGGGCTAATGTTGTGGTGGCGCGAGCTATCAGGTGGCTGGAAGACCGTGAAAAATCGAAAAAGGGTTTTTTCATGGTCGTGCACTTTTTCGACGTGCATCTGGCATATGACCCTCCTGTCGAATTCCTCGCTCCGTATATCTATGGCTATAAAGGCAAACTGGTCCCGCCCTTTGACCCGGAACTAAAAGACATCCGCTCAGGCAAGGCGGCCTTGAGTTCCGAGGACAGGGAATTTGCTATCGGGCTTTATGACGGCGAGATCGCTTCTGTAGATGCGAGCATCGGGAATTTCTTTGATTATTTAAAAACCAGGGGTCTATATGATACCAGCCTGATCATAGCCACCGCTGACCATGGCGAGGAGTTCTGGGACCACTCTGGCTTTGAGCACGGCCACACCCTGCACCGGGAAGTCCTTAATGTGCCCCTGATCATGAGGTTCCCTCATTCCCTCAATACTGGCCAGGTGATCAAAGAGAGAGTCAGCCTCACAGACCTCTTTCCGTCCATTATAGGATTCCTCGGATGGACCCTTCCGATCCGGACTGACGGCGAGGGCTTTATCTCGCACCCTGCCACGATAGCGGTCCCCCCCCATATCATCATAAGCGAGAATCTTCATTTCGGACCCCAACAGCAGTGTTTCTATGCGAACAATTACAAGATGATAATCAACCAGTTCGGCAGGATAGAGGTCTATAACCTGGAAAAGGACCCGCTGGAGATGAAGAATGTCTTCGGCCAGGACAGGGACTTTCCAGAGGAGATTCACAAGCAGATTGAATATATGGCCCAGAAGATGAAGGAGTTACTAAAGGAGCCGAAGAAAGCGGCTGAACTGGATGAAGAGACTAGAAAGAAGCTCAAGGCACTGGGATACCTGAATTAGAGGAACGCAAAGTATTATCCGCAGATTACACAGATCGAAGATCCGGAGGATTACGCAGATTGAAAGATTTTCTCACCACAGAGACACAAAGAACGCAGAGAATTATTTAAAAGTAGCCAGTATCCAGTAGCCAGGAAAATAAATGTGCAAGTTGAGGCTGTGCCGAAACCTGGAGGAAGAATTTAGTCTCGACTCACCATGAACTCTGAACTCAGAACCTTGCACTATTATTTGACCCCACTTTCTTGCACGTTGAAAATATTTCAGCCCGCTTTCAACTCCACTCAACACCTTTAAAATGTACGGGCGACTCCCCGAGTCGCCCCTACAACTGGCATCAGGCCTATAA
>CAZOMR010000089.1:0-11850 GCA_964580655.1 uncultured bacterium | reverse complement strand
CAGAGCCCCTACGGCCGAGAATGAAAAAAGTCACCATTTATGTCGCACACCCTTTGGCGGTTTTTTCATTGACACTTATTTCGTGTTGCGGTAAAAAGGCATAGAAGCCTGGGTGTTTTATGAGCCGCATTGTTAAATTTTTCAGTTGTCTCATTGCAGGGCTTTTGGCCTCCGTGGCAGTTGCCCATGACCAGGCCTATCTGCTCAACATGTATCATTTCAATATTCAATATGTTGCTGGAAGTGAAAAGGCCATGCGCAAGAATGTGGAGCAGAGCTTCGTGCCTCTTGTTGAGTTCTACCTCGATCACCCGGGATGGGGAGCGGATTTCGAGATGCAGGGCCAATATATTGAATACCTGGCCCAGGAGTATCCGGAGGAGCTTGCGAAATTCAGACAGCTAGTCAATTCCGGCCAGTGTGAGCTCGTGAGCTTCCACTATTCCGACCAATTCCTGCTGGCTTTTCCCGCGCATGATGAAGAGAGGTCTCTGGAGATCAGCGATGATGTTCTGGCTCAGAATAATATCCGGCGCTCCGGAGTCATCTTCACCCAGGAGGCCCAGTTCGGAGAGGGTATATGTGATATGGGGAGGCGCCACGGCTACACCGTGGCAGTGATGAATTATGATCTTTATCGCTGGTTTGAGGATGATGATCGCTATCCCTATTATACCCTCCGCGGCATTGATGTGATCGAGAAGCGCGATGCCGATAAACCGGGCTCTGGCATACGGGTCAAATGGCTGTTCCTCGGGGACGGCGAACTAGTGGTAACCGGAGGGCTGTCTCCTTACTTCGCGGGCCTCTTCAAGGTCCGGAAGAGCCGGCTTAATAGCCTTGAGAAAAAGCTGAAGGGATTTGAGTCCCGGGGTTATAAGATAGCCACGGTCAGCGAGTATCATGCGGCCTTGCAAAAGGCTGGTGTGAAGCCCGGTCATCTCAAGCCCATCCTGGATGCGCCATGGAGGCCGGAGGATGATGATGGCATCTATACCTGGCTGGGAAAGTATGTATTCCCGTGGGAAGAGGATTACGCACTTCGCACGGAGAACTTCAGGACGCGAGCCTTGCTTATCCAGGCGGAAAGGCAGGGCGTGCCTTTGGCGAGAATGAAAGATGCCTGGAAGCATCAGCTCAATGCGGAGGTCACGGACACGACTGGCTGGAGTCCCTTTCCTGTGGAAATCCGGTATGGCCACGAGGAGAGCGACATGGTGAGGCGTGAAGTGAAAAGGCTCTGTCCCGAATGCTCCATCCCTGATTTTCCATTCTCCGGAATAATTCTCTCAAGGGCCGAATGGCCGATCCCGGTATCCATCAGGGGCTCGGCCCGGGACACAAGCATCTCTATAAAAAAAGCCGCTGAACTGGAATCCCTCTGGATAATAGAGGCAAGCTGGAGAGAATCAAGATACTCATCCGGAACCAGCGCCCTGGTCTTCCCGCTCTTTGAACCCGTGATAGCCTACAGCCCGGCCATGCTTGAGCGCGAAATCCGAAGGGTCCTATCCTCCGAGATCAAGGCCCAGAGCTTTCATCTCGCGCTGGCAAACGGCCTGATAGGACTCGGAAGAAATTATTATCTGATCCGGGAAAACCTCACTGGTGTGCTCGCGGCCAGGCCGGACATGGAAAAGGGAGAGGTCTGCTTCGAGGTAAAAGGAGCCAGGAGCAGGGAATTCAAACTGCGGTTCCTGCTAATCCGCGGTGCTGAAAGACAGGCTATTGACCTGGCAAACAGGATCAACCTCATTAGACCCTGAGCCGGATTCAGGTCATCAAGGAGAATAAGCTCATGATCGTTGACTGTCATTACCACTTGGATGAGGACATGGTGCCGCTTAAAAACCTTCTCCAGAGCATGGACCGGCACGGCATTGACCGGGTCGCTCTTATGGCCCGGCTCACTCCTCCGCTCGCTCTCAGCTCGATTTTCGAGCATGTTGCCATTCCCGTTTTCCAGTGGGCTATTCACAATGAGAGAAACCCTTTTATCGGCCTTGTGCGCCGCGGGTATGCGAGCAGTGTGAGGCCTGACGGCACGGTCTCGCTCGCGGGCAGGAAATATCGGCTCTACTCACAGCCGGATAATGATGCGACCATGAAGGCCTGCGAGGAGCATCCTGATCGCTTTTACGGCTGGATAGTTATCAACCCCAAAGGCGGAGCTGATCCGATATCCGAGCTAGAGCGTTGTATCAGGGCAAATGGCATGATCGGGGTCAAGGTCCATCCTTACTGGTATGATTTTCCCGTGTCCATGGTTGACGATGTGGCGGCCTGGTGCGAAGAGCACGGAAAGCCCATGATCATCCACCTTGGAACCGGGGACCGCGGGGATTTCCGCCGGCTCCCGGAAAAGTTCCCCGGTCTCCGAATCATCTACTGCCATGCAGGCGTGCCCTATCCGAACCCTATCTGCGAATATGCCCGCGAAAAGAGAAATGTATATGTGGACCTGGCAGGTAACGCGTTCATGAACCCGCGTGCCGCGCTTAAAGCTGTCAGCCTTGCCGGCGCCCAAAAGTGCCTGTTCGGAACTGACGGACCCTATCACCATGATAGAGGCCACATGTTCGACTTCGGCTTTTACAAGAGCATGATCAATTCCCTGAATCTCCCGGACCAGGATCAGGAGAAGGTTTTCGCACAAAACTTTCTTCGCATCATTGAATCATAGAATAAATTTTTATACCATAAGAAGTCATTTTCTATCGAAAAATTCTCATAACTCAAAAAGATGTTCGCACAAGACACAACCAGTTCAAAATTCCCAGCTCAAGATTCACATTCGCTTTCGAAAAATTTCGGATTTATGTTAGATTAGTAATATCACTGTATAGCTCGGAGGGAACAATGTCCAAGGACATAGAGTCAATTCTCAGCCCGAAATCCATTGCAGTAGTCGGGGCCACAAACCGTCCGGGAAGCGTAGGAAACGCAGT
Source organism: uncultured bacterium (assembly GCA_964580655.1). Lineage (GTDB taxonomy): Bacteria > RBG-13-61-14 > RBG-13-61-14 > RBG-13-61-14 > CAZOMR01 > CAZOMR01. Next base: position 8,902 of record CAZOMR010000089.1, on the reverse strand, counting down.
CTTCCTCAACGCCTTGAATGCGGGTTATCAAGGGATTTTGTATCCTGTCAATCCCAGGGCCGCTTATATCCACAGCGTAAAGGCCTATCCACGGTTGGAAGAGATCCCCGATGAAATTGACATGGCTGTTATTGTCGTCCCTGCAGAAGTTGTGCCTTCCATAGTGGAAGAGGCTGCCCGGAAGAAGGTCAAAGCGCTGATCGTCATAAGCGCTGGTTTCAAGGAAGTAGGAGGCCGCGGGGTGGAACTGGAATCTCACTTGAAGGAGTTAGTGAATAAACATGGTATTTGCATGGTCGGGCCAAACTGTATCGGGGTTATCAATACTAATGAAAAAGCCCGGATGAACGTAAGCTTCACTACAAAAATGCCCAAGCCAGGTAATATAGCCTTCATATCCCAGTCCGGTGCATTGTGCTCGGCTGTTCTCGGTTTTGCGGAAGCCCGGAACATCGGCTTTTCCAAAACTATCTGCTTTGGCAACAAGGCTGATGTAAACGAGATAGATATTCTCAAATACCTCAAAGGCGATCCAGATACGGATGTAATTATTATGTACCTGGAGGACATCTCGGATGGTCGTGAATTCATCGAGATTGCAAGGGAGATTGCATGGGAGGCAAAAAAGCCCATGCTTGCAATAAAGTCAGGCCGCTCTTCAGAGGGATCCCGCGCAGCCGCTTCTCACACGGGTTCGCTTGCCGGGTCGGATTTAGCCTACGATGCTATCTTTTTCCAGAGCGGAATCCAGCGTGTGGAAGTGATAAATGAACTCTTTGATTATGCCGTTGCCTATTCCAATCAGCCGCTCCCGAAGGGGAATCGGATCGCTATTGTCACTAACGCTGGAGGGCCTGGCATTATAGCCGCGGACGCGGCCATTCGACACGGCCTTTCACTGGCCCCTCTCTCGGAGAATACACAGCAAAAGCTCAAAGAGCACCTACCTGAAACGGCAAGCGTTCAGAATCCCGTGGATGTCATTGGAGACGCAACACATGAGCGATACGAGGCCGCGATACGCCACATCCTTATGGATGATGAGGTGCACGGCGCAATAGTGATTCTTACTCCTCAGGCCATGACAGACGTAATTGAGACTGCACAAATAGTACCGCGTGTGGCTGAGAGAATTGATAAGCCGGTCCTTTGTTCCTTCATGGGAGTCATGGATGTCTCTGAAGGCATCCGCTATCTAGAAAAACATGGAATCCCGAATTACGCATTTCCAGAGGATGCGGTCAGGACAATGGCCTCTATGGTGCGTTTCGGGAAAATTTTGAGATATGAGAGAAAGCAGATTCGCGAACTGCCTGTTGATCGAGAGGCCGCCGCAAAAATCATCAAGGATAAACTTGGAGACAAGGACAGGTACTTTATGCCTGAGTACGAGGCTAATGCGATACTCAATTGCTATGGATTCCCGCTTCTGCCGGGTCGCCTGATCCAGGAGCCGTCACAGATTGCCCATGTGGCGGAAAAGATAGGCCTGCCGGTTGCAATGAAGATTTCATCCCCGGATATTATCCATAAATTTGAGGCAGGGGGTGTCCAACTGAAGATAAAAACCATTGAGGATGCAAAAAGATCATTCGAGGAAATTATTGAAAATGCGAAGATGTTTAATCCCGAGGCTGACATCCAGGGGGTTCACATGGAGAAGATGGCCCGGGGCGGAGAAGAGGTAATACTAGGTGCCTTCAGGGACCCCCAGTTTGGGCCTATCTGTATGTTCGGCCTGGGTGGTGAGTTTGTGGAAGCCATGAAGGATGTCACCTTCAGACTGGCTCCCATGTGGGAAATTAGCGCTGAGATCATGATAAGTTCTATTAAAGCTTACACGATTTTGAAGGGAATCCGGGGGGTGCCGCCCTCGGACATCAAGGCTATAAAGGAATGCATCATGCGCCTCTCACAGTTAGTAAGCGACCATCCTGAAATTGCCGAGCTAGACATTAACCCACTTATCGTCTACCCCGAGGGACAAGGATGTGTGGTGGCTGATAGCAGAATTCTCTTAACTCGAATACCAAAATAAACGGGTCTTCCGGTTTTTGAATACCTATACAAACAAGAGCTTTTAACCCAGGCTGTCATTCATGCCTGCCAAAGTCTTGGCGCAGGCAGGTCTCCCCGGGGGACGAAGAACTGATTTCAAGAGGTTGGCGGTAGAGGCGACCCAGACGGGATGTAGGCCGACTGGTCTCCTTTACAATGGGCAAAACCTACTATTATGTCGCAGGCCCTCGCCGGATGCGTGTCTTGACAAAATAGAAATGCCCGGATATAGAAATACATATCATAAGCGGGAGAATGAGCATATGAAAAAATTCTCACTTGTTATATTGGCCTATCTGATCATGGCCGGTATAGGTAATGGAGATGAAAGAACCATTTCAAGCTCAGATCGGGCTGACGCCGAAATCCGGGTAATGACCTTCAATATCCGGTGTCGGACATTTATGGATGGCATGAACCATTGGTGGTTTCGGAGGGACCATGTGGCCGAACTCGTTTTAAGGCATGATCCTGACATTATCGGGATGCAGGAGGTCAGGAATTCACAGGCTCGTGACCTTGAGAGGATGTTGCCGGATTATGCATGGTTCGGCCTTCCACGGGGAGACGGGGAGCGGCGCGGAGAGCGCTGTTCCATTTTTTATCGCAAGGACCGGTTTGAGCTGATCGAGCATTCAACCTTCTGGCTCTCCGAGACCCCTGAGGTGCCCGGGTCCAAGTCCTGGGGGTCAGCCTGCAAGAGGGTGGTTACCTGGGGAAAATTCCGGGACAAGAAAAGCGGCAGGGTCTTGTTTCATTTTAACACTCACTTTGACCATGTGAGCATAAAGGCCCGGAGGATGAGCGCCAGGCTGATTGTGGAAAAGATAGGATCGATTGCAGGGGACATTCCCGCAGTGGTTACCGGTGATTTCAACACCACGGACACCTCAATCCCTTATCAGACCATGACATCTTTGCTTCTTGATTCCAGGGTCATATCTCAAACCCCGACAGCCGGGCCATGTGGCACCTCAAGGGGCTTTGGGATTGATTCTCAGCCAGGAAGGCGCATTGATTACATATTTGTCTCAAAGGGCATGAGCATCAAAGACTATGCAGTACTTGAAGATACATATAAAAACGGCAGACGACCTTCGGACCATATGCCGGTGATCGCTGATGTGACAATTCCATAAAGCTATCGCAACTAACTTGTCCTCCGGCTTGTCCTCCGTAGCTTCAGCGAAGGAGGAAGCTTACAGCCCTGCGTGGTCGCTCGCACAGTTGAAAATCTCCGGCTAGATCACCTCCATGGTAGAAGGCGGCTTTTTGGTTATGTTGTAAGTGACGCTGACAACACCCGTCACTTGCGTTGTTATTTTCTTTGCTAATTTTTCCAGGGTATTAAATGGAAGTCTCGCGGGAGATGCTGTTACCGCATCCTTGGAATCCCAGCATCTTAGTTCTATCTGCAAGCCGTAATCCCTTTTTCCTTTGTTTATCCCTGTGACCCTGTCTTCATGGAGAATGGCCATGTATTGAAAGGCCTTTGTCCTGGATAGTTCAGCCTCCACGATTTTTGTGGCCTTTCTTACAATCGCCACTCTCTCCGGGGTAACCTCGCCTATTACCCTTGCCCCAAGAGCAGGACCCGGGAATGGCGGCCTGTTATATATTTCCGCCGGCAGTCCGAGTGATTTTGCGACTCTTCTTATCCCTGGCTTTCTTAGCTGTATCAGGGGTTCAATAACTTTGTAGCCGAACATCTTCTGGGTGTCTATTCCAAGCTGTTCGAGGATGTTGTGCTGTCTTTTGATCCCGGCCACGGTCTCTTCTACATCCGTGTAGTTTGTGCCCTGCAAAAGGTATCTGGACCTGCTTTTTCTTACCAGCGGACCGAAAACATCCTTGTAGAATGTCTGGGTGATGGCCTCCCTCTTTTCCTCCGGGTCTCGAAGGCCCGCAAGCGCCTTGAAGAATTTTCTCCGGGCATCTATTACCTCTACACGAACGCCCAGCTTCTTGAATACCGACACAATATATCCTGCCTCGCCTTCCCGCATTATGCCGTTCTCTATAAAGTATGTCAGAAGCCTCTTGCCCAGAGCCCTGTGGCCCAACATAGTAACCGCCGCCGAGTCAACTCCGCCGGATAGTGCATTGATGGCCAGGCCATCCTCAACCATAGAAGAGATCTCATCCACTTGTTGCTTTATGAAATTCCTGGTGTTCAAATCCTTTAACTTTATCTCCTTGATCCTCATTTCCCTGCATCCTCCTTGATTTTTATTCTCTCCCGGAAAGGCTTAGTCGTTGGACTAAAAATGGGAGTCTAGCAAGCCATTTTTTCTTTGTCAAATTTCTCCCGGAATGCGCCCTGCCCGGAGGAAAATTTTTTCTATTGACAGATTGAGAGGAATCTACTAGCATATCTCGCTGGTCAGGTATAGATGGGCATGAAGGCTTTATTGGTATTAGAGGATGGCACTTGTTTTGAAGGCATCTCGATAGGGGCACCGGGTGAAAGGATCGGGGGTGTTATCCTGAACACCGGCGTTGTCGGGTATCAGGAGATCATGACAGACCCTGCTAATGCCGGCAAGATCGTTGTTCTGACATATCCCTTGATAGGCAACTACGGCGTGGCGAAAAAGTTCAATGAGTCAAAGAAATGCTGGATAGGTTCCCTGGTTATCAAGGAGAATAGCAGGATGCCCTCCAACTGGCAGACAGAGGATAGCTTAGATGATTTCCTGAAGAATCAGGGTGTCCTTGCGATAAGCGGGATTGATACGAGAACCCTGGCTGTCAATATCCGTGATAAAGGCGAGAGGCCAGGGATAGTATCAACAAAGAGGGTCAAAAAAGCCGATTTAGTAAAAAGACTAAAGGATAAAAGTAAAAAGCCTGGAAGGGATTTCATCAAAGGTATTTCTGTAAGGAAGATTACAAATATCAAGGGGAAGCCCGGAGCGCCGAAAATAGGGATAATAGACCTGGGCATCATGAATAATTTTCTCAGACAACTGAAGAGCCTGGGGTGCAGTATCATGTTGTTGCCCTATAATACTCCTTCCGAGAAAATTCTTGCGTTGAAGCTTGATGGACTGGTTATATCAAGCGGTCCGGAGGATGATGAAGCAATTCCCGGGGTCCTCAAGGTGGTTCAGGGGCTTCTTGGAAAGATTCCAGTGTTTGGCATTTCCCTCGGACACGAAATCATTGGCCTTGCCCTGGGCGGCAAGCGCCTCAAGATGAAGGTCGGTCATCACGGCGTGAACTATCCGGTGAAGTCCCCTTCTTCATACAGGGGCGAGATCACTGTCCAGAATCATTCATTCGCCCTGGACCCGGACTCGATCAAGGATAAAAAAGAAATCGAGATTACCCTGCGCAATGTGAATGACGACTCTATTGAGGAGATGGAAAGCAAGCGCCTGAAATTCATCTCCACCCAATACTACCCGGCAAGCCCCGGATTAAATGAGGTTCATGATGTGTTTAAGAGGTTTCTCAAGATGACGAGGAAAAAGAAAGCCAGATAACATGCCGAAGCGCAGGGACATAAAGAAGATACTGATGATCGGGTCCGGGCCTATCGTCATAGGCCAGGCCTGCGAGTTCGACTACTCCGGTTCCCAGGCCTGCAAGGCCTTGAGGGAAGAGGGTTACTATACGATCCTTGTGAACTCCAACCCGGCCACCATAATGACAGACCCGGAGATGGCTGATGTGACATATGTCGAGCCGCTTACCGTGGAGGCGACGACGGAGATAATCAAGAAGGAGAGACCCGATGCGGTTCTGCCCACGCTCGGGGGCCAGACAGGCTTGAACCTGGCTTATTTCTTGATGAAGGAAGGGATACTAAAAAATTACGGCGTGGAGAGCATAGGGGCCAGTGTTGAGGCTATTGCGAGGGCCGAGGACAGGGAGCTTTTCAGAAAGGCCATGCACGAGATAGCCGTTGATACCCCGAAAAGCGGGATCGCAACAAGCGTAAAGCAAGGCATGAAGATCGGACTCGGGATAGGATTCCCCTTAATCCTTAGGCCGGCCTATTGCATGGGCGGAAGCGGCGGCTCTACAGCTTACAACAAGGAGGAATTGGAGGGGGCTCTGGCAAATGCCCTTGAGATAAGCCCGGTCGGCCAGGTATTGGTGGAGCAATCGGTCCTGGGATGGAAGGAAATAGAGTTTGAGGTTGTCAGGGACTGTGTTGACAATGTTATCATGATAACTTCAATGGAAAATGTGGACCCCATGGGCGTGCATACTGGCGACAGCATTGTGGTCGCACCATCGCAGACCTTGACCAGCGAGGAATACTCAAACTTTGTGAACCTGTCCAAGAAAATCATAAGAAAGATAGGCATAACCGGGGGAGGAGCAAATATTCAATTCGGCCAGAATCCGGATAACGGCCACATCGTGATTATAGAGGTCAATCCAAGGCTTTCCAGAAGCTCGGCACTGGCAAGCAAGGCCACCGGATTCCCCATTGCAAGGGTGGCCACAAAACTGGCGGTGGGCTTGACCCTTCCGGAGGTCCTCAACGAGATCACGGGAAAGACAACCTCGTTCTTCGAGCCCACTGTTGATTACTGCGTGTTCAAGATATGCAGATTCACATTTGAAAAGTTCCCTCAAGCCCAGAGGGTCATAAACACCTCCATGAAGGCTGTCGGCGAGGCAATGTCCATTGGCAGAAATTTCAAGGAAGCACTGCAAAAGGGCATAAGGTCTACCGAGACAGGAAGATTCGGACTGGGCTCAGACGGAAAGGACAGGATAACAGACCAGGATTTGAATTCCCCATCAGAGGACCTGATAAGCGAGATAAAACAAAAGATAAGAATTCCAAATGACGACAGACTGTTTTATGTCAGGTATGGCTTGAAACTGGGTCTCTCTACTGACGAGATATTCGAGCTCTCAAAGATTGATACATGGTTTATAGATAACATTGAGCAGATAGTGATGATGGAAGAAAAGCTGAAGAGATACAAATGCAAGAGTCCGAATAGCAGGATCAATCTTCCGCCGGAACTGATGAAGAAGGCGAAGGAGGATGGATTCTCGGACATACAGCTTGCCTGTCTTCTCAATTCAACGGAGAAAAGGGTCAGGGCATACAGAAAGAGAAAGGGAATAAAAGCGGTCTACAAGCTGGTGGATACCTGTGGGGGAGAATTCCAGGCCCAGCGGCCATATTATTATTCAACCTATGAGACCGAGGACGAGAGCGCGCCCTCCGGAAATAAAAAGGTGCTTATCCTTGGCGGGGGCCCGAACAGGATCGGACAGGGAATAGAGTTTGATTACTGCTGTTGCCATGCGTCTTACGCTCTCAGGGAAGAGGGCATGGAGAGCATCATGGTTAACTGCAATCCGGAGACTGTGTCCACGGATTATGATACATCTGACAAGTTATACTTCGAGCCACTGACAGTTGAGGATGTGTTGAATATAGTGGATACCGAGAAGCCCACCGGGATTATTGTCCAGTTTGGAGGCCAGACCCCGCTTAATATATCTGTGCCGCTTGCAAAGGCTGGCGTCAGGATACTGGGAACAAGCCCTGACTCCATAGACAGGGCAGAGGATAGAAAGAGATTTCAACAGATGTTGAAAATACTGAAGATAATCCAGCCGGAGAACGGAACAGCCATATCCTTTGAAGGGGCGAAGAAGGTCGCAAACAGGATAGGTTATCCGGTAATGGTAAGACCCTCTTATGTCCTCGGTGGCCGGGCCATGGAGATAGTATATGATGATGAAGGCCTGATGAACTTTATGGAAAAGGCCGTGGAGGCATCGCCTGAACATCCTATCCTGGTAGATAAATTCCTGGAGGATGCCATAGAGGTGGATGTGGATGCCATAGCGGACGGCGAGAGTTGCGTTATAGGCGGCATCATGGAGCACATCGAGCAGGCAGGAATACATTCCGGGGATAGCGCAATGGTCCTTCCCCCACACACCCTTGGAAAGGAAATAATAGAGAAAATCAAGGCGAATACCTATGCCATGGCAAAGGAATTAAATGTCAAGGGGCTTTTGAACATCCAGTATGCCGTAAAAAACAATGTGGTCTATGTCCTGGAGGTCAACCCGAGGGCCAGCAGAACAATCCCATTTGTAAGCAAGGCAATAGGTGTTCCGCTGGCAAAACTAGCCACAAAGATAATGCTGGGAAGAACATTGAAAGGGCTGGGCTTCACAAAGGAAAAAGAGATCAAGCATTTTGCTGTCAAGGAGTCGGTGTTCCCGTTTATAAGGTTTCAAGGGGTAGATGCAATCCTCGGGCCGGAGATGAAATCAACAGGCGAGGTCATGGGAATTGATTCAACCTTCGGAGTGGCTTATGCCAAGAGCCAGATAGCCGCAGGACAAACATTGCCGAAAAAGGGCAATGTGTTTATCAGCGTGAACGATCAGGATAAAAGAAGCATGGTCTTCATCGCAAAGAAACTCGCTGATCTCGGCTTCAAAATCATGGCAACTTCCGGAACTGCGGATGTGTTCGTTAACAACGGCATCAAGGTAAGAACCCTGCCGAAAATCCAGGAAGGAAGACCCAATATAGTTGATCTCATAAAAGACGGAAAGGTTGAACTCATAATAAATACCCCTTCGGGAAAGGTAAGCAGGGTGGACGAGGTAAAGATACGATCCAATGCAATCCTATACAGCGTGCCACTTATCACTACCGTAGCCGGTGCCGAGGCTTCGGTTAACGGCATTGAAAGCATGATCTCACAGCATAAGATGCAAGTGAAATCCCTCCAGGAATACCATCGAACAGTGACCTAGAACATCCCGGCCTGTAAGGCTGTGCCGAATTTTAACCCAAATAATGCAGTTGCCATTTTTTATTTCCCCGCCCAACTGCATCGCA
>CAZOMR010000088.1:0-11888 GCA_964580655.1 uncultured bacterium | reverse complement strand
AACTGCATTATTTGGGTTTAAAGGTCTAAAAGTTTGAAGGGTTAAGAGTTTTAAAGATTCCTTTATTGAAATAAGGGCTGGTTAGAATAGAAAGTTAACCCCTCATTTTCAAGCAAAAAAACTGATGTAACCCATCATTCCCTTGAGGATCAGGACGACACTCTGACCGGATCGGACATCCAGTATCTTTGCAGGCGGGGAGTGTGCAGATGGCGAAAGAATTTCTATTCTTTATGAAATTTAAGATATTGCTCTAAATGGCCGGCTTTTATGCCGGACATATACTGCACGATGTCGCAGGTTGTAAGGATTCCTACCGGCCGTTTAGGGCCTCCATGCGGGTCAACAATAATCCACTGCTCGATTTTTTTCTTTCTCATCAACTCAACAGCCTTCTCGATGGGCCACTGGGCGTCAATGTCGATTTTATATGATCTCATTATTTCCTCAGCCCGGATTTTACTAAGATCTTTTCCATAATGAGCTAGCATGTCCATGATAGAGACCACTCCCCAGATCTCTCCGTTTTCATCAACCACAGCTACCGAGCGTATCTGGTTTGTTTCCATCATTTTCGCAATATCCTTAGCGTTGTCATCCCGATAACAGAAGATCACGCCTTTATGCATTAGATCACAAACCCTGATCATCTTATTCTCTCCTTAAGTATGTGCCATTTTGATTACAACATCTGCGGCGTGAAGAATGCCAAGGACAGCCTTGCTTCCGGTCCGATCCGAGACCACAACAAGATGCTCAATTTTTTTCCTGGTCATCAACTCAAGCGCATCTTTGAGCGGATAGAGTGGGGTTATTGTGATGGTATAAGGAAGCAGGATATCTTTGGCCTTGGTCTTATCAAGATCCTTACCGAAGGCTTTAAGGATGCTCCTTGCGGAAATTATTCCCACCACCTCGTGCTCCGTATTTAATATCACGCAATATCGAACACTGTTTACGACCATAATCTGCGCGACATCCCTGACACTGCAATCATCCACGCATGTTAAAGCACCCCGGCGCATCAAATGCATGACTTTTTCTTTCACTTTACACTCCTTGATGTCAATTATTGAACTACAGAATTTACAATAACACCCATTAAAAAAAAGCACAATATCCGTGGATAAAAAAGCTTTCCCATCTTTTGCCCGTTCAATTTGTTGAAATAAAAAAATCTTGCGTCAGACGGTGAACATGGATGAGTGCTTCCACCGAAAGGGAGGCGTCTATTTCCTGGAAGATTTTTTGCCTGTATCCTGGAGGCAGAAGGAGATCGAGTAGACACCATCCTCGAGCTTTGTTTTTATGTCGTAACCGGTCTTGTAAAGGATACCCATCATTTTGCGGTTGGTGGCCAGGACCTCGGCAGTGAAGCCTCTTATTTGCTTTTCCTCGGCCACCTCAATCATGGTATTAAGCATAAAAGTTCCAATGCCTCGACCCTGCCAGTCAGGATGCACAGTAAAGGCCAGCTCCGCCATATTGGTCTCGCGGTTGAGAAACCAGCGACCCACGCCCACAAACTCCTCATCCGGCTCCTCGCCGACATAGCCCACTATGGCGAATTTCTCCTCGTAATCAAGGACTACAAGCGGCTGGGCCCTGCTGTGAGGCAAAGTCCTCATTGCTCCCATAAAACGGTAATAAATATCCTTCTCGCGAAGGCTGTAAAAGAAGTGCCGAAGTTTATCCTCCTCAATCGGCCTGATCGGACGGAATTTGACCTCGTGCCCATCCCGAGAGGTATATGTCCAGTGATAATGTTCCGGGTACACGCTCTCCCCCTCTGCCGCAAGCTCTTGATCAGGGTACACATACTTTAGATTCTTGGCTTCCTCAAGAAGGCTTTTGCGAAATTTCGGATGCGCGATATTGATAAGCGCAAGAGAGCGCTCCCGGATATTCTTGCCGTGAATATAAGCTATTCCATATTCGGTTACAACATAATGCACGTCCCCACGCGTGGTTACCACACCTGCACCGCTTGATAAAAGCGGCACGATGCGAGAGACCTCGCCTTTTTTGGCTGTAGATGGCAGGGCTATTATGGGCCGTCCATTGTGTGCTAAAGCGGCTCCGCGGATAAAGTCGGCCTGGCCGCCTATCCCGGAGTAGAATTTATGACCGAGTGAGTCCGCGCAGACCTGTCCGGTCAAGTCTATCTCCAGGGCCGAGTTAATAGCGATCATGTTGTCGTTCCTGGAGATGTTGCGCGGGTCCGAGACATAATCGGTGGGATAGAACTCGAATACAGGGTTATTGTTTATGGTGTCATAGAGGTGCTTAGTGCCCATGCAGAATGCGGCCACGACCTTGCCAGGGTGGAATGTCTTCTTCGTGTTATTGATGACACCGGCTTCGTATAGCTCTACCAGACCATTGGAGAACATCTCGGTGTGAACGCCCAGATCCCGCTTGTCATGGAGATGCCTGAGCACTGCATTGGGAATCTTTCCGATCCCTGCCTGGATGGTAGACCCGTTTGGAACAAGCCGGGACACATAAAATCCTATGCGATCCGCCACCTCATCAGGCTCCTCGGAAATGTATTCAAGAACAGGCTCCTCATACTCCACTATGGCGTCCAGGTGTTCTATGCTTACGAAGCTGTCCCCCATGGTGCGCGGGAATTGAGGGTTGACCTGAGCTATAACATAGGTCGCTTGCTCCACCGCGGCCTTAACAGTTTCCACTGATACACCGAGCGAGCAGTTCCCGAATCCGTCAGGCGGCGTGACCTGAACCATGGCTACATCTATGCGGAGTCGCCCTGTCTTGATTATCTTCGGTATCTCTGAGAGGAATATGGGGGTATAGTCAGCCTCGCCTCGCGCCACGGAATCCCGCGCGGCTCGCCCGATGAAAAAGGTGTTAAGGCGGAACATGTCCCGGAATTTGGAATCCGTATACGGCGAAACATTCAATGAGATCAGATGCAGTATCTCTGTGTCAGCGATGTTCTTGGGAAAGCGGGATAGGTTTTTGACCAGGTATTGAGGCTCTGCGCAGGCCGTGGCTATGAAGATGCGGCTACCGGGTTTGATCTTTTTGAATGCGACATCTACATCGCACAACCGGTCCTGGTAAACCTTCTCAAGTCTGGGTATTCGCCATTCCATCATCGTTGGCACCCACTTTGAAATTTAAGTTTTGAAAAATTCTGCCATGGCAGTTTGTCTTATTCTCTTTGGTTCTATTCTATCATGCCATTTCCAGTATTCTTCAAGATTACGCTAAGAGACATCCGAGTCAATTTTTCGTGCCATATTGCTGCTTTTACCTGAGCATCTATAGCCCTACAAGCAAGATTTCCTTTGATTCGGAATTTTTAGAAAGCACATATTTATAATTCCCAAAATGCTCAACTCGCACATCTCGCTTATATTGTTTGAGCATTGATACCAATTCTTCTTCTGAAGGAATGCCGTCGCTACGGTAAGAAACGACCAGGATACTATCTTGATACCTGCTGAACAGTCTGTCGAATGCAGAATGAATCCGCTTTTTATCTGTCCATTCACTTGATCGTGGCTTTAAGCGACGATGCTTTGACCTTTGATCTATATGTTCTTCCCATTCATCATACATTGTCAATCCTTCCAGGAAGTGATAAAACCAGTAGTAGTCAACTGCTACGGCTCGTCTGGATATATAGGGGGTATCAATATAGACCAGGTCATATTCGCCCGGGACATCAAGAGCATCAAAATTCATGGCTTTGTTTTTCTGATCATTGTCAAAAATAGCTTGATTAGCTTCCAGTGAGAAAAGGCCGAACAATTCATCAAAGGGCCTGTCCCATGTAGTCTTGTTGCCAAATGAGCGCTTCACATCAGCGAGCCGTATATAGAGGTTTTTTCTATAGAACAGGTTATAAGGCCGCTTGATAATGCAGGCTTGACAAAGAGCGAAAAACGCCAGAGCAAACTTGTGTGGATCGGAGATTTGGCGGATGTTGGTAATTGTCTGGTCAACCCAGGCGTTCTCATCGTCAGTGAAGTAAATGTCATGAAAAGTATCCTGTATAAAGTAGGATATGTAATTTCTGGATGCCTCTGTAATATCCATTCAATATCCTCTGGCTCAAGGCGCGTCCGACTATTCTCAATTAATGCAAGTCCTATGTAATGGTTGAATCGCAGTAGATCATTATATGTAACCAACTTGCCTTCTTGTTTAAAACGATATGCAACCGCACCTGTTCCTCCAAAGGCATCCAGGCAAGTTAAGAAATGCAGACCCGCGATCTGTTTCCAAATCCAATCAGCGAGTTTCGCCTTGCTACCCTGATATCGGGTCGAAGGGAACTCGGCGGTCAAGTCTGGAAAAAGTGGCTGTTGATTAGCAGTAGTTTTTCTCATCAATAAATCCAGGTTTTAGTATATTCAAAGTAGTATTTCCAGTCAAGCAAATTTTTCCGGAGTTATTTTCTTCATTTATTTTATTCCCAGGATTTTTGCAAGTTTTTTAGGGTCAGCGAGTAGTTCTGCCGCGGCCTGGTAGGGGTCTTTTTCAGCATCTCTTACCAGATCAAAGACTTGTGCGAGTCCGGGTTCCAGGCTTGAGGCCTGAGACCCGAGGCTTGATGATGCGAGCAGGCGGTGTCGAATTTCAGTCAGGAGTATCTCGATCAACTGCTGTTTTCTGAATTCTGCCTGTCTCGCGGCCAGGTCAGGCCGGGCCTCAAGATGGCGTCTGTGATTCTCTACTGCGGAAAGGAACTCATTGATGCCCTCCCCTTCTCTTGCCTGGCATAATACTACCGGGACCTCCCACCCGTCCGGTGAAGGCGCTATTTTCAACATGCTCTGAATTTCGGACGCGATCCGGTCAGCGCCTTCGCGGTCAGCCTTGTTGACCACGAAGACCTGCCCTATCTCCAGTATGCCTGCTTTAAGTGTTTGAATGGTATCCCCGGATTCCGGCACCAGAACGACCGCGGTTGTATCCGCGATACCCATGATGTCAAGCTCTGTCTGGCCCACGCCCACAGTCTCAATGATGATTTCATCCATGCCGAATGCATCAAGCAGAACTGAAACCTCCATTGTGGCCCTGCTCACTCCGCCGTGACTGCCTCGGCTGGCCAGAGAGCGGACAAATACCCCGGGGTCAAGGCTGTGGTCCTGCATGCGCACCCTGTCTCCCAGGACAGCTCCACCGGAGAAGGGGCTGGAAGGATCAATCACGATTGCGCCCACGGTCTTCCCGCAAGCTCTAAATGACCGGATTATCTGATCAACCAGGGTGCTCTTTCCTGCTCCGGGCGGCCCGGTGATGCCGAGTCGAGGAACGGCCCTTGCCAGCTTGCAGACCTGACTCATGAGTGCGTAGACCTCGGGTGGTCGGGACTCAATCAGGGTCATGAGCCTCGCCAGTGCCAGCCGGTCTCCCCCGGACAGGCGCTCCAGGAGTTCCTTGTAAGATGATGACAACTTGTTCATGTATTCAAGGCAAGTCCTTAATCACAAACTTGAGCACAGTATTGCCGAGGCGGATCAGGTCTCCGTGCTTCAGGCGCACGGTCTTGATGCGCACGCCATTGAGGAATGTGCCATTGGCCGAGGCCAGGTCGCTCAAGAATGTTTGATCACGGCTGAAGACCTCGATCAACGCATGCTTGCGAGATACCTCTTCATCCAGGAGATTAAGGTCCGCTTCTTCTGAGCGACCCATGATTATGCGGCCTCTCGGAAATTTATATGTCCTTGCCTTTCTCTTCCCCGCCATTATCTCAAGTATAAATTCCCTTTTATCCGGCAAATTTATTTCCGGCTCTTGTTGCTCGCTTACGCGGGTTATCTCTTCCTTGAGCATGAGCGCGCGCTCGCCTGTGGCATCCTCCTCTTGAATCTCATCCCTTCTGCCCAGCTCCGTATAAAGCAGGCGACATTTGCCAATCCAGATTTCATCCATGTGGCTCAAGACCTTTTCTTCCACCCGCTCGCCGTTTACAAACGAGCCGTTGGTAGAGCCCAGATCACGAATAAGGCATTTCCCTTCCTGCTTGACGATCTCTGCATGATGCCGCGAGACAGCCGGGTCCTTCAGGATCAGGTCTGCTTTTTCCCTGCCAATGATAGTTTTATCCCTGGTGATCTTGACATGAATGCCGTGGCTTTTGCCCTCGATCACAGTGAGCGCGGCCCCGGGCACATTCCATCTGAATTCCGAGATGTCTCCCTCGGGACGGAAGTCCGAGGCAAGCAGTGTAGCCTCATCTTCTGCCTCAGCCGCGGCTGGCTCTTTTGCCTCGGGTTCCGGCCGAACCAGGAACACATAGAGGCACTCCGGGCATTGAAGCAAAACCTTGTCCTCAAACCCCTCCTCTTTGAAGCGAAGCGGGGTCAGGCATCCGGGACAGCGTGTAACCATGTTTTCATCTCCCAAAAATAATCCACAGGATAGCAGTGGCGGACCCGAGGATGAGCGCGATCCAGATGATCCAGAACGCTATGCGGGACAAGGGGATGCGCTTATCCAGGCGAATGGTGCGGTGCCCGGTGGTTAGATCGCGGAAGATGTCATCTATATCCGAGGACACGCTCAAGTTGGGATTACTTGTTACCTCGAGATCGCTTGCCTCTTCCCGCGGTGCATCAGCCACCACCGTGGTCTTCTCCTCGCTCTCGGCCGCCGGGACCTCTTTTCCCTGTATGTCTTCCATATCCCTTGGAATTTCACGCAGTGCCTGAAAGAACTCCTGGCCGCTCTGGAACCGGTCTTCCGGCTTCTTTGCAAGGGCCTTTATCATCAAGTGGTCAAATGCCTCCGGAAGAGCAGGGTTGAGCCGGGAAGGGTGCTCGATTTCGCCGTATACAATCTTATAAGATATCTCGTGCACATCTTCTCCGGGGAAGGGCTTGTATCCTGTGATGGCCTGGTACATGACCACAGCGAGGCTAAAGAGGTCAGACCGGCCATCAAGTGGCTGGCCCTGGAGCTGTTCCGGAGACATGTAGCTTGGGGAGCCAACAAGCTTTCCCTCCTTGGTCAGATCCGATACCGGCAGACGCGCGATGCCAAGGTCCATGATCTTGACCATGTTCTCAACTATCATAAGGTTTGCAGGCTTGATGTCCCGGTGGATCACGGCTTTGGAATGAGCGTAATCCAGGCCGTCGGCCACCTGCCGGATAAACTCGATAAGCTGGGTCAGGCTGAGCGTCTTTCCGGAAACAATCACCTCGCGCAGGGTGATCCCATCAAGAAACTCCATGGCTATGTAAGGCCCCACCTCGCTTTCACCCACATCGTGGATGGTCACTATGTTGGGATGCTGAAGCCTGCCGGCCGTGATGGCCTCTCGCTGAAGGCGCTTGATGTACTCCTCCCGCTTGTCAGCCTCCAGCCCGAAGGTCTCCGGGATAGCCTTGATTGCCACAAGTCGGCCTATCACAGGGTCCCGGGCCTTATAGACCATACCCATGGAGCCGCGGCCCAGCACGCCGACAACCTCATACCGCCCGAATTTTTCCGGAATTTCCTCTCTGGCCATGGAGAACCTTCCTTATCTCCTGGCTCTATCCTAGCTTGCTCAGCGCGCTTTTTCAAGTGCTTTTTATTTTGAAAAAAAATCCGAAGAATCCGGATAATTTGATTTATGATTCGCATCCTCATAGAATGTTTATATGGATCGAATAACCGGTTTGCGCGAGGTGGCTGAAGCTACCTTTCAGGAGGCTTTGTTGGCCTCTGATCCAGTGGAAGCGGTCTTGCGCCGTTTCCGTGTCAGAGAAGATGTATTAATTGTGGGCGATGTGGACTACTTTCTCAGCCAGTTCCAGCGCATCTTCGTGGTCGGCGCTGGCAAGGGCGTGGCCCGGATGGCCAAGGCCGTGGAACAGGTGCTCGGGGCGCGCATCCACGACGGCATGGTCATCGTCCGCCAGGGTTACGGCGAAAGGCTCGGGCGCATTCGGGTGGTCGAGGCAGGACATCCGCTTCCTGATGAAGCCAGTCTAAAGGCCACTCATGAATTGATCAGCCTTGTGGACCAGGCGGATGAAAACGACCTTGTAATATGCCTCATATCGGGCGGAGGATCATCATTGCTCGCGAGTCCGGCCGGGAGCATAAACCTCGATGACATGCAGAGGGCCACCGAGCTGTTCCTGTCATCCGGAATGACCATCCAGGAAATCAATATTGTGCGCAAACACATCTCCCGGATCAAGGGAGGGCGACTTGCCCAGCGGGTATTCCCCGCCACACTGATTAGCCTGATCCTCTCGGACGTGATCGGAGACCGCCTGGATGTTATAGCCTCCGGACCTACTGTCCCTGATCCATCAACATTTTCCTATGCCGTATATATTCTCGGGGAATATAAAATTTTTGACCAGATGCCGGAACGGGTGAAGGCAGTGCTCGAAAAAGGCATAAGCGGAGAAGAGCCGGAAACACCGGACCAGACGAGTGAAATTTTTCGCCGCGTCCAGAACTTGATTGTCGGCTCAAACCGGCTTTCGCTGAAAGCCGCGGAATACAAGGCTCGGCGCATGGGCATGAACGCACTTATTCTGTCATCCTCTATCCGGGGCGAGGCCAGGGAGTTGGCCAGGTTCTATGCGGCTCTGGCAGAGGAGATTGTGAAGAGCGAATCGCCGGTGAAGGCCCCGGCCTGCTTGATTGCGGGAGGAGAGCCGACTGTAACAATTCGCGGTTCGGGAAAGGGCGGCCGCAACCAGGAACTCGCACTCGCAGTGGCGATGGAGATACAGGACCTGCCCGGCGTCGTGTTCCTTTCAGCAGGAACAGACGGAACCGACGGGTCAACAGACGCGGCCGGCGCTTTCTCCGACTCCGAGACCATTGTCCGTGCCCGGCACAGAATGCTCAACCCGCGAGATTTTCTGGATAACAATAATTCCTACGAGTTCTTCCTCAGTATGGGCGACCTGATCCTTACCGGCCCGACCGGAACCAATGTCATGGACATCCATCTCCTGCTGGTCGGCTGAGTCCGCGGCACGAGGCCTGCCATATATATTTCTCTGCGTCCTTCTTGTCCTCTGAATCTTTCTTGTCCTGTGTAGCTTCCGCGAAGGAGGAAGCGAAGGATAATTGATGGTGAATATCAGAGCATCTTGTTGACAGACTCGCTAAAGCCTTTTATACTCACAAGCAGTTTTTAAGAGAGGTCTGAATGGAGGAGCGAGTAGTTCAAGGGATCGGGTGCATGGTTGGCCAGGAGAGCATCAGGCCGGAGCGGCTGACCATTGTCTTCGTGCATGGCGCGGGAGGCAACCATCAGATGTGGATACCCCAGATGGAGTATGTTTCAGCCAGGTTCAACACGATTGCCATCAACCTCCCTGGACACGGACTTGGAGAGAGGCGAGGCGAGACAACGATCGAAGGCTATGTCGAGGCTGTGCGGGACTTGCTAGACGGGCTCGAAGGCCCTGGTCTGGCAAAGGTTGTTCTTGCCGGTCTTTCCATGGGCGGGGCCATCACGCAGGCCTTTGCCCTGACCTATCCTGACCGACTGATCGGGATCATACTCTTCAGCACCGGTGCCAGGCTCAAGGTAATGCCTGAGCTCTTTAATATAATCCGCCTAGATTTCGAGGCTTACTTGAAATTCCTTCCACAGTTCGCGTTTGCCGAGACCACGCCTGCGGAGGTCATAGAGCCTGTTATTTCCGAGGCTCGCAAGCGCGATCCCGAGCTGGTGTACGGGGACTTCCAGGCATGCGACCGATTTGATGTCATAGAGCGGGTCAAGGATATTAGCCTGCCCTGCTTGATTTTTTCCGGAACCGAGGACAAGCTCACGCCGCCAAAGTATATGGACTACCTGCATGAGCAGATCAGGGGCTCGCGGCTCATTCGATTGGATAATGCAGGCCACATGCTGAACCTTGAGAAGGTTACGGAGGTCAATGCGGCGATCCAGGAATTCATTGAATCTCTTTCAGGGGGCAAGGCATGAATTACGAAGGACCTGGAGGGAAGGATTTGCTTTCCCTGATTCACTCTGCCAAAGAGTCCGGCCAACCGATTATCTGGGATGGCGCGGTAGGCACCCAGTTGATCGCCAGGGGTCTTACTGGCAAGGCTCCGGAATTCTGGAATCTTGAGAGGCCGGATGTTATCAGTCAGATTCACGCTGACTATTTAGCGGCCGGGGCCCAGGTTGTTCAGACCAATACCTTTGGCGGAAACCGGTATAAGCTGGAGACATCCGGGCTTGAGAACAGGCTTGAGGATGTAAACAGTAAAGCCGCGGAGCTTGCCCGGAGCGTGTGTCCGGATCAGTGCTTTGTGGCCGGGGACATAGGTCCTACTGGCCGGATGCTCGTGCCCTCGGGTGACCTTAGTGCGGATGATGCGGAAGATGCATTTGCACAGCAGGCCGGGGCCCTGCTTAAGGGGGGCGTTGATCTCTTTAGCATCGAGACCATGTTTGACCTGGATGAGCTCAAGGCCGCTTTACGGGGGGTGCGCCGTGTCTCGGACCTGCCTGTGGTCGCGCATATGACATTCCAGAAAACCAGGCGCGGCTTCTTCACGATCATGGGGGTTTCCCCTGAGGCCGCGGTGAAGGGAATGGAGGATGCTGGAGCGGATGTGGTTGGGTCAAATTGCACCATCGGCATGGCGGACATGGTGGAGTTGATCCGGGAGATGAATCTCGTGGCCGGGAAGCCCTTGATCGCGCAGGCCAATGCGGGCGAGCCTGAGTTAAAGGGCGGGGACACAATTTACCATGACACTCCGGAGAATTTCGCGGCTTTTGCGCGAGCGCTGTTCGAGGCCGGGGCATCGGCCATAGGGTCATGCTGTGGAACCACGCCGGAGTTTACCAGGGCTATCAAATCAAAGTTCCCCTCATGAAAAGCAGGTAGGATAATGAATTCCGAAAAACCTGGAGGAATTGACGCGCGAACAAGACTCTGTCTCCTGATAGGAGACCCGGTGGAGCATTCGCTTTCTCCTGCGATCCACAATGCGGCATTTCGTGGCCTCGGTTTGAACTATGTGTATCTTGCGTTTCAGGTGAAAGATGTAAAGGCCGCTGTGGAGGGACTGCGGGGTCTGGGGGTGCGCGGGGCGAGCGTGACCATCCCTCACAAGCTGGCTGTGATCCGGCATCTTGACGAAATAGAGGATGTTGCGGAATGGATCGGCTCGGTCAATACCATCCTCAATGACCGCGGTGTGCTGAAGGGATATAACTCGGATGCATCCGGCGCACTGGCGGCCCTGCGAGAGAGAGGGGTCAGACTCGGTGGCAAGAAGGCTCTGATTCTTGGGTCCGGCGGTGCGGCCCGGTCCATTGGCTTTGCTTTAGCGGCCAGGGGCAAGGTCAAAGAGATATGCATTATCGGGATAGTTGAAAAGGAATTCAAAAAGCTGGCCAGGGACATCTCGAGAAAAACCGGGGTTCAGGCCAGGGCCAGAATGTTGGAGCATGACTCATTAGCGCGTGCCATGGCCGAGTCGGATGTAGTTATCCAGTGCACTCCGGTGGGAATGTATCCTAAGATAAAGCAAACCCTTGTGCCGAAGAGTTTCTTTCGGCCTGAGTTGAAAGTCATGGACATTGTTTATAACCCGCTGGAGACGCGGTTTTTAAGAGAGGCCCGGGCCGCAGGTTGTAAGACCATCCCTGGAATAGAGATGTTCCTGAATCAGGCCGTGGTGCAGTTCGAGTTGTGGACAGGGGTGAAGGCGCCAAAGGACCTGATGCGAAACATCCTCAAGAAAAACCTGCGAAAATAAATAAAGAGATCAATTTACTACCTTTATTCCCTGCACATTGATGAGGCTTTCAAAAAACAGCACACCTGATATAAAATCCTGATCAGAATTGAACCATCTTTCCCCAGCAAAAAATTTTCAACGCGCCGCTTTCAACTCCTCTCAACACCTTTAAA
>CAZOMR010000087.1:0-11978 GCA_964580655.1 uncultured bacterium | reverse complement strand
AACATGGCCAAAAAAGAGGGTCAAATCCAAAACCCTCTTTAATGTCGCAGGCCCTCTCTTCAAACAGGGCTTGATTATTTCCGCGAAAAGTTTTAGAATTTATCTAATTATTGGCCTTCGTGGAATAGTTGTTTTTTCGGTTGATTAAGGAGGAGTTTAATGCCCCGCCATGTGGTAGTGATTGGATCATCCAATACAGACATGGTAATCCATGCGGATCGCTTGCCGCGTGCGGGCGAGACCGTGATAGGCCGGGACATCAGAACCTTTCCGGGCGGAAAAGGGGCTAATCAGGCGGTTGCGTGTCGGCGGCTTGGTGCGGATACAGTGTTTATCGCACGGATTGGCACGGATGATTACGGCAATAGCCAGGTGGAGAGCCTGATGAAGGCCGGGCTCAGTCCGGAATACCTTCTTCGGGATGACCCTGGTCCTTCAGGAGTTGCAGTAATCGCGGTGGATAAAAAGGGGCAGAACCAGATCATGGTGGTGCCGGGGTCCAATGGCCGGCTTCGAACTCAGGACATCAACTCTCGGAAAGAAGTGATCCAGACTGCGGCCATCCTGGTCATTCAACTTGAGATACCCCTGGAGTGCGTGAATGCCAGCCTGCGTCTGGCCCGGCGGGACGGTGTCTTGACCCTGCTCAACCCTGCTCCCTTCCGGGCCCTGGACTCAAAGATTCTTCGTCTCTGCGATTTCCTTGTTCCCAACCAGAGCGAGGCTGAGTTGCTCACTGGCATCCGGATACGCGGCCTGCCCTCTGCCAAGAGAGCGGCCCAGGCCCTTGTGCGCGAGAGAGTGCGTCATGTGATCATCACGATGGGCGAAAGAGGGGCCTACTATGACGGCGAGATATATCCTGCCCGGAAGGTCAAGGCCGTGGATACGACTGCCGCGGGGGATGTCTTTGTCGGAGCCCTGGCCGTGGAGATCGCCGCGGGCAGAGGGATTCCTGACGCGATCCGTATTGCCAATCTGGCCGCCTCGATAGCAGTCACAAAAGAAGGAGCGCAGACCTCTATCCCTGCCCGGGCCGAGATTATGGCCCTGCTCTGATCCTGTTCGCCTTTATCATGGAAAACGACATTTCTCTCTGGTGGTTAACCCTGACCGGGATGGGTGCGACCGTGCTTGTATACGCTTTGATCATCGGTCTTATCAGGATAATGCGAATTCTCCTTGTACGAAGAAAAATGGATGAAAAGGAAGCTCCCTTGTCTGTTATCATCAGCACGGCTTTAGCCGCGATGTATGAGGACACGCTGGCTCGCCACATTTTGATCCGGCAAGAGGATTCTGCCTGGGCCGCGAAGGTGCGGGAGGATTCTGCCAGGGTCCAGGGAAGCCCGAGGGATCTGGAGGAGAATCAGTGAAGCGAAGATTCCGGATCACTCTTGAGGGAAAGACCTATGATGTGGAGGTGGAGGAGATCGGACGAGAGACCGGGAGAGAGGGTAGTTCCGGTATTCCTTCCCGGGCATCTCCTGCGGCTTCGGCTGTGAGCGTTCATGGTTCAGAGACTGGCGAGGTCTTTGCTCCGGCTCCGGGCAAGGTGCTAAGTGTCTCGGTGCGGCCCGGTGATTTTGTCAAAGCAGGAGACGAACTGCTCCTGCTTGAATCCATGAAGATAGAGACACGGATCGAGGCCCACATCTCAGGGAGGGTAAGCGAGGTCAAGGTCTCGCCCGGGGACACGGTGAAAACACGGGACCTTATGGTGGTAATTCAGCAAGGATAAGCAGTTGATCTGTCAGTCCGCCAATTCAACTATCCTTCCGCAGGCAATGCGTGTTTCTTGAGGAATAATGGTCGAGAAGAAAAAAGAGGCCAAAAGAGGCAGTTTCAAAATCTGGCTTTTTGTTTTCCTGGTTCTTTGCCTGTTTTTTCAGTGGATACTAAATTACCACCTCAAGACACATCTGGAAGGCACCATCCTTGAGTCCCTGTTACCGGGGCTGGGCATTTTCGCCGCGGCTTTCATGCTGAGCTGGGCCGCGGAGCTAGCGCAACTGGATATTCCACAGACCCTGGCTCTGACCTTGCTGGCCCTGATCGCGGTTCTTCCGGAATATGCAGTGGATGTATACTTCGCATGGATGGCAGGCAAGGACCCCTCTTATATCGCTTATGCCACGGCCAACATGACCGGTTCAAACCGCCTGCTCATAGGCCTGGGCTGGCCCACGGTAGTGCTTGTTTACTGGTTAAAGACCAGGAGAAAAGGAATAGAGCTCGAACCCAGCCACCGTATCGAGACCTCGTCCCTGCTCTATGCTACCATATACTCCTTTATCATCCCTTTGAAAGGAACTCTTTCCCTTGTTGATTTCTTCTTCTTTATCGCCATCTTCATCCACTATATCTATCGGGCTTCGCATGCGGAAATGATCGAGCCTGAGCTTGCCGGCCCGGCAGAGATGATCGCAACCTGGCCCAGGACCCTGCGTCGAATAATTACCATCTCCTTGTTCCTGCTTTCAGGCTATGTCATCTATATAGCGGCCGAGCCTTTTGCAGAGGGCCTGCTCCATACCGGCCGGAGGTTTGGAGTGGAGGAATTTATCCTGGTGCAGTGGCTTGCCCCTTTAGCCTCTGAAAGCCCGGAATTCATTGTAGCCGTGATATTCGCGGCAAGGGCGCTTACCGGCTCAAGCTTCGGCACCTTGCTCTCTTCCAAGGTCAATCAGTGGACTTTACTTATCGGGATGCTACCGCTTGTCTTCAGCATATCCTACGGTGCTATAAGACCCATGCCACTGGACGCGCGGCAGACAGAGGAGATATTTCTCACAAGCGCGCAGTCGCTCTTCGCGGTAGCTATACTCTCAAATATGCACTTCTCATGGCGCGAGGCCCTCATCCTGCTTATCCTCTTTTCCATGCAATTGATCTTTCCGTCATCCTCCGTGCGCTGGGCATTTGGCATACTCTATGTCGTGCTTGCTGTCGGAATCTTTGCCTTCTCCGGGTCTAAGCGTCAGGGATTCATGACCCTGATCAAGCATCCGTTCAAAGGGAGTTAATAGCCATGATGACAAGGAAAACATGTTTATTCATGGTTCTGGCTCTGACTGCCGCTGGAGATGTAAAAGTCGCTTTCAGCAAAGGCACTCGTTAAACCACTTATCCACGGTCTGGACAAAGGGGTCAAGGTATTCGAGCGGAAGCATGTGACCGGCTCCCGGTAGAACCTCGAAGCGCTTTTTGCAGGTGAGTTTGCCGAAAACCTTTTTCATGTATCCAGGAGGGATCATAGGGTCGCGCTCGCCCACCACGAACATGGTCGGTGTCTTGATGGCGGAATATGGCCGGGGAGGTTTGAATGTCACGATGGATCTCAATGCTCGGAGAGTATATCTCCAGGCAATAAGATCATCCGTGTCCACGAGTTTGTAAAGGTCTCGGTCATCAGTAACGCCGCGGAAGCTTATCACATGGCGGATGTCTATACAGCGGTTGTCTGGAAGCAGGCGCAAGAGAGGCCGGGCCATTGCAAGCAGGGTCCGCTGGTAAAAGAGCGGGGCCAATTCAGGATGAATAGCATTGTGGCAGGCCGCGGCGTCCACCTCAACCCCCGCAGACAGGGCCGCCACAGTGATGTATCCTCCCAGGCTTGAGCCCATCATAAGGTAAGGCCCGCTGAACCTTTCCTTGATCCAGGCAAGAGCGGCCCGCGCAACCTCCACCGACTCCTCGATCGTGCAGTCCCCACGCCTTCCCGAAGAATGTCCGTGGCCCTTGCGCGTCGGAGCGACGCTTGAATACCCGAGCTCCCGCATCCGATTGAGAAACGGCCAGTAAAGCCTGGGATATACCGCTATCCCATGATGAAAAAGTATAACCGGAGAATCTTCACCGGCTAGAAACATGTCCACGGCCAGCCGCTCGCCCTCATGCTCAAACCACTCCCTCTTGACATTCTCCCTCGCAGAGCCCCAGCCCATCTGATCCATGTAGTCATCAAAATCCCGCCACTTCATCATCCCTATCCTCTCTGTTGGTGTGAACTCCAGGCTAATCTATTTAAGCGGCCTCGTAATGACTTCCGCCAGGTCTGTTATGTTCAGGTCATCTTTAACCGGTTCACTTGACCAGAAGAAGGCGTCATCCCAGGTATGCATGCCGGTCAGGTCAGTGCGCGTGAACAGATCTTTTGCCCCCGGCGCGGCCTTGAGGTCAAAGCCGTGGCAAGAGACAGCGACCAGGTCCGGGCCATTTCGGGCCTCCGGGCCATGATATGCCTCATCGCGGTCCTTGACCATCTCCAGCACCCTTTCGCCATTAAACTCCAGTCCCAGAAGCCCCTCCTTGATCTCCTGTTTTATCTCCTCCGTTTGCTCCGGCTTAACCGTGCCCTTTGGAAAATTACCCTCCAGATGAAGGTAAATCCTGCTCGGGTCAAGGGCAAATGCCCGGGTTTCCGGACCAATGTTCTCAAGGCCCCTGGGGTCATCACTCGTGAAGGCTAGAAATCCCTGTTCCCTGAGCCAGACATTCAGGTTGACCTCCTGTTTTATCCCGCAGAACCCGTGGTCTGAAAGGACAAAGAAATTCTCGCCCTCTTTTTCCGCGTTTGTCTCCGAAGCGAACCGCTCCCACATCTCTTTGAGGAATCCATCCACTTTCTGATAATAATCCAGTGCTTGTTCATGTCTCGGATGGTCCTTATCCCCGATAGCTGACCAGAGGTAATGCTGGAGCCTGTCCGTGCCAGTAACCACCACCTGGAAGTAATCCCAGTCCTGCGTGGTCCAAAAGTGGTTCACTGCTTTTCTCCGGCCTTCCAGGGTGGAAGAGAGTTCAAGGAACAACTGGTCGTGATCCTTGCGACAGCGCTGTGTATCTATGTCAATCTGGTAATTCATGCGGCGCAGTGCGGCAAGGTTGCGCATGGGCTGGACAGCCTTCATCAGGTCAATTGCCACAAACCCCGAGACAAGCACTCCCGGAATGGCACGCGCAGGATATGTTCCCGGCTGGTTGAGCACCACGGAGATCTTTCCCAGCTCCCCCAGCCTGTCCCAGAAAGTGGGAACCTTGAGGTCGGAAAAACAGGGGAACCGAATTTCGTATTTTCCGGGCCGAAAATCGGTAAAGCCGAAGATGCCGTGGGCCCCGGGGTCCGAGCCTGTCATGAAGCTCGGCCAGCTAACCGCCGAGATCTCGGGAAGGGTTACCTTCATCCGCGACAGCGACCCGGACTTTACAAGCCCTGCCATAAAAGGCCAAACACCCTCCGTGCAAAAATTCTCAACAAGGCTCTCCGGAACACCATCAAGGCCTACAACCATCACACGGGGCTTACGGGATTTCTTGAAAAAACCTCTCAGAGCCATTACCACTGTTCCTCCCTCTCCAAAACATAATCATGTTACTTAACATACCGGGACTTTTCAAGGTTAATCTTTCCAGAAACTCTTGTTGAAATATTTCCCGCTTTGCAGGCATGGCAGATTTCAAATCTCATGTCAAACACTTCTAAACTGATTGACAAAATTTACCTTGACATTCCGCGGTTAAAAGGGTATAAGAATAAGTAAATTTTGAGAGGGGGATTGAAAGATGGCAGTAAGCACGCCGAAGGAATTTATTGAGGATGTTTTACCAACCAGATTGCCTCCTGAAAAGCTCGGGGGATTGGACATAACCCTGCAGTTCAATATCACCGGGGATAACGGCGGCGATTGGGTTATGATCATCAAGGACAACAAGGCAGAGATCAGGGAAGGCACGGTTGAGAAGCCGAAGATCACTTTGAAGATGAAGGATGCGGATTATGTGAAGCTGGTCAATGGAGATCTATCCGGCCAGAAGGCCTTCATGTCCGGCAAACTCAAATTCAAGGGCGATATGACAAGCGGGATAAAACTCCAGAAACTGGGAATCATCTAAACCAGGCACAATAACCGGCATCAAAAGGCCCCGGGGCACGAATTCCCTTGTGCCTCTTTGAATTAAGAGGAAAAATATAATTTTATGCTTTAGTGATTCTATCTAACTTAAGCCCTGACAACACTTTTCTCGCAAAAGCCCGCCTTATATCAAGGAAAAAAGCAAAAAAAGCAGATTTTTTTATTTATATGTTTATTTTTGTGGAATGTTTTAGTATATGATATGAAGATTAAGATTAGTTAAAGGGGACCTGAAGATGGCGGCAAGAGTCAACAAGAACCTTTATCGCAAGGTCCGGGGAAGGGGTCTGCCCGGGGAGGGCTTGAGGCACCCGGTAAACGGGGACAAATATGATCCGCTGAAACGGGTCAAAGAGGCCCTTTCCGTCCCTTATGAGGGCCAGATGATCGTGAGCGGGTGCTGGATATTTGCCATCTCCCACGAGGGTTATCATATGTCCATAGAGAATGTGTTTAGAGCGCTTGAGCGGATGAAGAAGGTTGGACTCAAGTATATTGAGCTGGAAGGCGTGGGCGAGGAAGGCGTGAAGATGATGTATCATAACCGCACCCGCGTGAGGGAGCGCTGTGATGAGCTGGGGCTTGAAGTGGTCAACTACGCCACCATCCTCCCGGATTTCAGGGACATGGACCCCAAGAAGAGAAGCGCCGCAGTGGAGTTATTCAGCTCCCTCGGCATTGACACGGCCAAGACATTCCCGGGATGCCGGACCATCCAGACCGACACTTTTCATCCCTGGGTCTCTATCTGGGGCAAGCCGCCTTACACTGAGACCATAAAGTATGAAAGCGCCAAGCCGGGCTATAAATACATCCCTTCATCCGGTTACAACCAGGCATCCGAGTTTGAGGCACTTGTGGAGACATTCGGGCAGTGCATTGAGCAGGCCCAGGCCGCTGAACTCAAATTCTGCGTGGAGCCGAGAAAGGGAGAGATAGTGGACTCCACAGGGTATCTGCTCCGGCTGATTGACCAACTCCCGGACATGGGCGTGGTGCTTGATACCGCACACCTCAATCACGGCGAGGATGTGCTTCTCGCCGCGGCACGGCTGAAGAAAAACATCGTATACTGCCATCTTGCGGACAACGACGGCTCAAACAACGACCACCTTCAAATCGGCGCGGGAAAAATAGACTTTCTCAATCTCCTCATCATGCTCAAGGAAGAAAATTACAACGGAGCACTGGCACTGGATGTCGGAATGGTGCAGAACCTGGATCGTGCCGTGAAAACATCAAAACAGAGGCTGGAGAACATGCTGACCCTTCTCAAAATCCCGTTTAAAAGCTGACCGGAAACGACTCCGCAAACTTTGCATTTTCCCTGATTTTTGATATTGTTACTCTGCCTGGTTGTGATAAAGATCAAAAGGAGTAGTGAGAATTCATGAAGGCTCTTGTAACCGCGAATTTCTCTGACAAGGGATTAGCCCGGCTGAGAAAGCACATGGATGTGGTCTACGAGCCCTGGGGCGAGAGCAAGAAGATAATCCTCTCTGATGAAATGGCCGAGAAGCTTACAGCCCTGGGCGCGGATGTAGTTATCATTGAGGCCGACCTGTGTCACGAGGAGGTCTTCGAGACGGTGGAATTGAAGATGGTAGGCGTGTGCCGCGGGGACCCGCTCAATGTGGATGTGGAAATGGCCACGGAGAAGGGAGTTCCGGTTTTTTACACCCCGGGCCGCAACGCGGATGCAGTGGCGGACCTCACAGTGGGCTTCATGCTCTGCCTGGCCCGCAAGATCATCCCCATTCACAACCTCCTTACCCAGGGCGAATACAACCCTGAGGACCCGGAGGAATACATGGGGCTTTACAAGAAAATGACAGGGTTCGAGCTGAATGCAACGACCGTGGGAATAGTGGGCATGGGCGCAATAGGAAGAGCCGTGGCAAGACGGCTTCAGGCCTTTGGAACAAAAATTATCGCTTATGATCCTTATATGAAGAACAGGACACTCAAGGAACTCGGGGCAGAGTCCGTGCTCCTGGATGAGCTCTTCAAAAGAAGCGACATCATCACTATCCACGCCGCAGTCACTGACGAGACAGAAGGAATGATCACAAAAGAAATTCTTGAAAAGATGAAGCCATCCGCCTTTTTTCTCAACCTTGCCCGGAGTGAGCTCGTGAACCAGGATGCACTGGTCCAGATACTTACGGACAAAAAGATCGCGGGAGCCGCGTTTGATGTGTTTCCGTCCGAGCCTCCGCAAAAGGACGAGCCGCTTCTGCACATGGATAACGTGATAGTAACCCCGCATATCGGAGGCGCGACAGAGGAAGTCATCCAGCATCAGAGCGACATGATCGTGAATGACATGGAGGCATATCTTGAGGGGAAAAGTCCTCGCTATCTTCTTAATCCCGATATACTGGAGAGGAAGAGATGAGTGGAAAAGAGCTTCTGCTCTCGATTGATGCCGGAACCGGCGGCGGCAGGGCCGTGGTCTTTGACATAAAGGGAGAGATCAAGGCCAGGGCTTACCGTGCCTGGACATACTTTACCCCGGAAGGCCTGGAGATGGTCTATGGCCAGGAGTTCGACCCCGAAGAATACTGGAACCTGCTATGTGAATGCATCCGCGAGGTTACGAGCCAAGTGGACAAAAAGGCCATCCGTGCAGTCTCAAGCACCTCCATGCGGGAGGGATGCATCTTCCTGGACAAAGAAGGCAATTACCTCTATGCCGGACCCAACCGGGATGTGAGGGGAATCCTCTATTCCAGTGAGGTGGAAGAGCTGATCGGGGAAGAGCGGGCCTATTCCATAACAGGCCGGTGGCCCCCGTGGATTTTCGTCCCTTCTCGGCTACGCTGGTTCAAGGAAGAAAAGCCGGACATATATGAGCGGATTGACCGCATACTCATGATCAATGACTGGATTCTATACATGCTCTCAGGCCAGGCCGTGGGAGAGCCCACGAATGCTTCCGAGACCATGCTTTATGACATCAAGGAAAAACGCTGGTCCGGGGAACTGCTCAAGCTCATTGAACTTGATCCCCGGACTCTCCCTCGCGTGGCCCGAGCCGGCGAGGTCATAGGCGAGGTTACTGCTAAGGCAGGGGACATGACAGGAATTCCCAGAGGCACCCCGGTGGTGGTTGGTGGAGCCGACAGTCAGGCCGCACTCGTGGCCTGCGGCCAGACAAGGCCAGGGCAACTCGGCCTGATCGCCGGAACCACCATCCCGATCATGATGAGCTATGATCAGCCTTTCCTCGATCCGGGACAACAACTCTGGACCCATTGTCACATGTTCGATGACCTCTGGATCATAGAGAGCCAGGGAGGGGATGCCGGAAAAATCCTTCGAGGATATGTCGAGGGCCACTTCGGCGCGGCAGGAGCTCCCGTAGAGGGAAGGTATGATAAGCTCATTCAGCTTGCAGAGAAAATCCCTCCCGGATCAGGCGGAGCACGGGCATTTCTCGGGTGCATGATCTGGAACCTCCGTCAGGTCAATCCCAACAAGCCAGGCGCTATACTGTTTCCATATCCCGTGGAGGATGAAAGCGCGGGGCCCGGGAATGTGGGCAGAGCCATACTTGAGGCGATCGCTTATTCCGGCAAGGGAAACATGGATCAGATCAAGAAGGTCACCGGCAAGGACCCGGAATCGGTTGCACTATCAGGCGGCCTGACTCGGATACCGCTGTTCAACAAAATCGCGGCCTCGGTGCTCAACCGGGCCTGCAAGGTCTCGGCCTGTCTAGAGGCAACAGCCCTGGGCACGGCCATGGCCGCTTCTGTCGGCGCAGGGATACATCCGGACTTGAAAGCCGCGTCTTTGGCCATGGCCCGGTTCGGACCCGAGGTCGAGCCGGACCAGGACTGGGCGGAGGAGTATGAAAGCTCATACGATGTCTGGCGAGAGAATTATGATTTCTTTGAAACCAAGTGGGAATGATGTCGTCATAACAAAAAGGAGTGAGCCGTGAAAGATTACCTGGAATTGAGAAAGCAAGTCTGGGAATATGCGAGGAAGATGTATGAGAAGGGATGGGTCACAGGCTCTTCCGGGAACATCAGCGCGCGTGTTCCGGACGAGGATGACCGGTATGTGATCACGCCCACGAGTATCTCTTACGAGGAGCTTACCCCGGAGCAGGTGGTGGTAATTGACGGGGAGGGGGACCTGGTCCTGGACCTGGACTACGGGCCCAGCATTGAGTGGTCCATGCATCTTGAAGTCTACAAAGCCCGGCCCGATGTCAACGCTGTGTTCCACACTCATGCCACATACTGCTCTATCCTTGCGGTCCTGCGCAAGCCGATCCCGCCTATCATAGAGGAGCTTGTGCCCTATGCCGGGGGCGAGATCGTGGTAGCAGAGTATGCATCCTCCGGTGGCGATGAGCTGGCCGCGAATGCGGTCAAGGCCCTGGAGAACAAGGCCGCGGTACTTATCGCTAACCACGGAAACCTGTGTGTGGGCAAAAACCTGCGCAAGGCATATAACCTCTGTGCCCTTGTTGAAAAGGCCGCGCATATCTATGTCGAAGTCCTGAAGATAGGGGAGTTTCACCTGCTCCCTGAAGAGATTATTGAGGCCGAGCTGGGTATGTATGAAGTGACGAAAGAAATGTAGAATCGGGCGAATTCACATTTCCTCTATCAAGACTAAAGTCTCTCGCACAATGGAGTTAACTTAACGGGAAGCTGATATGCTAACCGGCCCAATGAGGCCTGATGGCATGAGGTTCCTTCTGTTTTTGAATTGCTTGTAGCGCTTGTCCAGGCTTGAGCCCCAGCGGACCAGGCGGTTATAAAGCGTTGGCGTGACAAGTATCTCGATCTTGTTTATACCGGGCTTGAGGTATGCGGTCGCGTTGCAGGAGAATGGCGGAATAATCAGGGTGGCGACATCCTTGCCGTTGATCCGGACCTCGGCCGCATCGCGCACATCTCCAAGGTCCAGCATGATCCGAGCGCAGTCCCTGAAGAAGGCCTTATCCAGATTTACTGTTGCGCTGTATCGGCCCGGACTTGAACACCCTTCAAGCCCCTTGACCTCCCGCCAATCCTTCAGGCCCTCCATGTCAATGACCACCGGCCTTCGAGAGCCATCAGTGCCAACCAGCTCGGTCTCAAGATGCCAGGTTTTGATGCTCATGGATGAAAGCTCTCTGGGAGCGGCTGTCGAGCCTTGCATCAATGCGGCCCGGCCCGGGTCAAAGCCTACAAGGAGCGAGCCGTAAGACCCAATTTCAATATCCATCACCACTCTATCCCCATCCCTACGATACCCTGCCACAGGCGTGACCTCTCCGGTCCAGGGGTTCCAGATTTCAGGCGCTTTCCCCTTGCAAGGAAACCTTGCCTGGGCATGAACCGGGTCACGCTTAGAGTTCCGGAAGAAAAAATAGTCCGCATCGCCTGCCTTGCGGTGGATGTAATCCAGGCTCGGCTGGGGCCGGTCGAACTCGACATCGGGATTGACCCTGAGTCTTGTCCGGACCTGCTCCGCTAATTCAGCCTTGCTTGCAAGGATAACCCTGTTCTCTGTACCCCTGAGCTTTCGCATGGCCTGTTTTATAACCGGATCATTAACCTTGTAGTCCTTGAACCCGGGCTGGCCTTCAGGCAGGATGTCCACAAAGACCATAGCCGCGCCTTCTTTAGCGAGGGTTTCCAGCTTTCTCGCCAGGGCAGGCGAGAGACTCTTGATCCGGTTCAGGACAAGAACCCGGTAGCACGCCTCGCCGATGCAAAGCATGTCATCGCATACACTTGCCCTGAGCAGGCTGTCTTCGTTTACATGGTCATAGTTGTAGCCGTGGGCCATCAACTGATCGGCCACCTTGACATTGGCCTTCACCAATTCATGCTCCGGCCACAAAACAGTCTCCCTGTGAAGAATGCGGCTAAGCACTCCGCCACTACCGATCCGGGCATCGGTCTCGTCAAGCAGGCCGCCGGTCAACTCCTCTTTGACCAGTGTCCGCTGAGGATAACCGAATAGCGGGTAATACAATGCCACATCCGCAACATTCTCGCCCTGCCTAAGCACATGCTGACACCGTGTAATGTAGGCATTGATGACAGGGAGGTA
>CAZOMR010000086.1:0-12042 GCA_964580655.1 uncultured bacterium | reverse complement strand
GCACAGCCAATGTAGGGGCAGGGCTTGGCCTGCCCTCAAAGGGCGCAGCAAGCAGCGCCTCTACGGCCGAGAATGAAAAAAGTCACCATTTATGTCGCACACCCTTTTAGACCTTCTCTCTTGACAGTCTGAGATATAGATAGCTATAATTGATATTGTCTAACAAGGCCAAAAATACAAATGGATAAGAACCTTCTTTACTTTGGCGATAATATTACCATCCTCAGGGATTACATCAAAGACGAATCAGTAGACCTCATTTACCTTGACCCGCCGTTCAAGAGCAATCAGGCTTATAATGTTCTTTTTGATGAACAGAACGGCTCTCGTTCAAAAGCTCAAATTAAAGCGTTTGAGGATACCTGGAGGTGGGACCAGGAAGCGGCTGAAGCCTACCAGGATATTGTAGAGAAGGGGCCGGAAAAAGCATCAAGGGTTATGCAGGCCTTTCGGGCTATGGCGGGTGAAACAGATATGCTGGCTTACTTGGCAATGATGGCTCCCCGGTTGGTGGAATTAAAGCGAGTGCTAAAACCTACTGGCTCGATTTATTTGCACTGCGACCCGACAGCGAGCCACTACTTGAAAATGCTTATGGATGCGGTTTTTGGAGCGGAGAATTTTCTTAACGAGATTATCTGGCACTATCGAAAATGGCCTGCGGGTAAATACACTTTTCAAAAAAACCACGATGTCCTGCTTTTTTACTCTTGCTCTGACAGCCGAGAGAGAACTTTCAATCAGTTGTTTATGGGTCGTGCTCCTTCTACTTTGAAACGATTTGGAACTGCTAAAATCGTCTCAGCATACGATGAGGACGGTCGCCGCATTCCATCTCGAACTGAGCCAAAAGATTCTGAGGGAGTCCGTCAAGACGATGTTTGGGATATTGGACGTGTTCCCCCAATCAAGCAGTTATTTCCTACCCAGAAGCCAGAGTCTCTTATTGAGCGGCTTATCCGGGGCAGTAGCAATGAGGGAGATGTTGTTTTAGACCCCTTTTGCGGATGTGGAACGACCATCATGGTTGCCCAACGGCTAAAACGGAAATGGATAGGCATTGATATTACCCACCTCGCTATAACCCTGATCAAACATAGGCTCCACGACGCCTTTGGACCTGAAATTGAAAAAGAGTTTGAGGTTATCGGCGAGCCGATAGATTTATCCGGGGCAAGGGCTTTGGCGAAAGCAGACCCTTATCAGTTTCAATTCTGGGCTTTAGGTCTGGTAGGAGCTCGCCCTGCAGAGCAAAAAAAGGGAGCTGATCGAGGAATTGATGGAAGAATCTATTTTCACGATGAGGGCAAGGGTAAAAAGACCAAGCAAGTTATTATCCAGGTAAAAAGTGGACATGTATCAGTAGCTCAACCAAGAGATTTAAGAGGTGTTTTAGAGAGAGAAAGTGCGGAAATCGGGGTGTTTATCACTCTTGATGAACCTACTAAACAAATGCGTACCGAAGCGTCCTCAGCAGGATTTTACGATTCTCCAGTCACAAAAAAGCGATACCCTAAAATCCAGGTTCTAACTATTGAGAAATTATTTAGCGGAAAACGGATTGAATTCCCTCGTCATTGGAGCAATCCTTCTTTCAAAAAGGGCCCGAGCTCTAAAACAGATCAGATTTTTCTCTTTTAACCAATAAGATTTTATTTGAATTGAGAGGGTACTTAGAGGACCCTACGGAGAGTTGGACTTGGGGTTAGCGGAGTAGTGTTTGGGAACCGGTAGCGGCTTGACATTTGCCTTGTTCTCGATCCACCATTGGTTCCATTTAGCCAGGTCGTCGCCGAGCTTCTGTCCGGAGATTTGTTCCAGCGCCTTTACCGCGGCCTGCTTCATTGTCTGGCCCTTTTTCTCGCATTCTTTTGCCGCGGCTTCATCGCCTGATGACCGGATCATCTTTGCGAGGTTCATCTGGATCACGCCGTCCTGATAGTATTTGAGAATGGCCGGGACAGCCCGGGGGTCCCGGATTCCCCCGAGCGCGCGTGCGTAGTATTCGCGGTATTCATGGCCCTCGTAGGTGAGGGCTTTGACCAGGGCCGGGACTGCCGGCTTTCCGATCCGGATCAGCTCTGCTGTCCATTTTTCGCGGTTTTGATCCGCATTGATTACCTGCGACATGCTGGGATGACTGTAATCAGGCTGGACAGTGAAATCCTGATTGCGTGTCCCGTCGGGATTAAAGGGCTGTTGATTCGGGTCCTTTATCACCTGGTTACTTTGATTGACCGTGATCAGGTTCGGCTTGAGGTTGATCAGTTTGATGAGCTGATTGATCCGGGCCTGAACCTGATTATCCGGGCTCGGCGACTGGGTGGATACAGGGCTGGGGTTTGGCGGAGCCGAGTTCTGGGCGAAGGCGCTTGCTGAAAAAATCATCAGCGCCAAAAGGGTTACGAAGAAACAGCGATGCATATCCGGGGCTCCTTGCTCGCCGCGGATCTAGGCGACCCTCTCAACCTCCAGGTCGCCCGTTTGGATGGAATAGATTATCTTGTATTTTGTCACACCGTCTGAGGACTTGAACTCCGCACTGTGGTAAAAGTTTGTGCGGGCCTCTTGAATCAGATACTTCAAATAGTCCAGACGCGTTTCCTTGATCTGCTTGAGCTCCTCAATGCCCTGCGGGTCTCCGGTAAATTTCATGGATTATCCTCTTTGCCTGAATATAAACCGGGCTCTATTTGTCATTCTATCATCAAACATTAACCGGTGTAAAGCAAAAAAACTCTCCAAAAAAGATACCT
Source organism: uncultured bacterium (assembly GCA_964580655.1). Taxonomy (GTDB): domain Bacteria; phylum RBG-13-61-14; class RBG-13-61-14; order RBG-13-61-14; family CAZOMR01; genus CAZOMR01. The sequence continues at coordinate 9,286 of CAZOMR010000086.1, read as the reverse complement.
GCTTTCCACTCGCGATTCTGTCATAACCCGCTATCGCCTTCCTCATTCTCCAAAGGCGACTCCTGTGGCCACTCCTCGGAAGTTGAACCCGACTCCAACTCCAGCCCCCCTTCATCCTCAGCCCCTTCTTCTCCTTCCAACTCTTCTAATTCCTCTTCATCTTTCTCCAGCTCATCCCCCTCTTCCGGCTCCTCTAATTCAGGCGGCTCTTCACCCTCGTCTTCCTGTATCTCTTCCTCAGCCGGTTCCGTAGGCTTGCTGGTAGATGTGCTGGCCGGCTCCGTGCCGGGTGATTCTGCCTGGACCTTTTCCGGTTCCTCTGGCCCGGTTTCTTCTTCAGGAGGGGGTGGAGGAGGCGCGTTTTTCGCCTTGACCATATCAATGATCTCCATGGCGTAGGCTTGTTGCTTACTCGCGGAGCCCTGCTCCTGCTTCGCGGATTCAAGGTATCTGTTTTGCCTGGTTTGAAGATACATCATCTCGCTCCTGATAGCCTTCTGGATCATGGACATGCTGTTTACCAGCGTGGTCTGGCATCTCTCCAGACCCCTGGGCGGCTTGATCCCTCTCAGTTTTACAAGCAATGGCCGCACATCCTGGAGTCTCCTGCTCATTGGTTCGACACCTTCATCCCCGATCTCCACATCCCGGAGTGTCTCGGGATCCGAGATAAGCCTTTCGGCCTTTTCAAAAAGGGAATTGACTGTCTTTTCATACTCGATAATCTCCGCATAAAATTCTGCCTTTTCATCGGATTTGCGTTTTTTCTCTTTACTCTTTACAGGCGCCGGGATTTTATGCGGCTGGTCAGACAGGTCTATCCCGGCCGTGGGCATGGCCTTGCCCTCCACAGAGGTCCGAGAAGGATTCTTAATCAAAATGAACATGATCACCGAGACCACGGAGATGATCGCCACCGCGGACCAGGGGTGGGCCAGCTTGAATAGAAGGCCTTTTTTACGAGAGGGTTCTTCAGCCTCAGGCCCGGTGATCAACATACTTCGACACCACGGGCAAAATGATGCATCCTCCGGTATCTCCCCGCCGCAATAGGGGCAACTAATCATCACCCTTTCCTCCTGAACAAGATTATAGCATAATTTTTCTTTTCTCTTGTGCAAGTATGGAGGCCCTCCTGAATGGCCTGCCTTGATTTTAGCCCCTTTAAGCGATTAAAATAATCCCAGGAGTTTAACGGGAAGGATGATTTCTCGATGGGGGAATTTACGCTTGCATCAGTGCTTTTGATCCGCCTGAGTTCTATCGGTGACATCATCCTGACCACCCCTCTGATCCGGGCTCTGGGCGTGCGGTATCCTGAAGCCGCCATTGATTTTGTCACCAAGCAGGAGTTCGCGGAACTCCTCGGCCAACATCCCCGATTGAGGCGAGTCTATGCCTTTGATTCCCGGAGAGGCTTTTCCGGATTGAGGGAACTTGCACGGGAAGTAAGAAGCCAGCGCTATGACCTGATAGTGGACCTGCATGTCAATCCGCGGAGCTTGTACCTGCTTTCCTTCGCCGGAGCGCACATGACTCGGCGTTATCGCAAGCACACGCTTAAGCGTCAGATGCTCAAGCGCTTTCGCATAAACTACTTGAAGGACGCACGGCCGGTGCTTGAGCGATATTTCACTGCGCTGGAAGATTTCGGAGTTTATCACGATGGACTGGGGCCCGATATATATCTCGACGCCCCGTCAAGGGAAAGGGCCGAGGGTATTCTAAGGGATTTCATTCCACAGGGGGGCCTGCGGCTTATCGGGCTTGCCCCCGGAGCCAGTCATGGCACCAAGCGCTGGCCTGCGGCGCGTTTTGCCAAGGCCGCGCTCAGGCTTGCCGAGGCAAGTGAAGCCGGGGTGGTTCTCCTTGGTTCCAGGCAGGATGAGCCTGTGGCGCAGGAGGTCAAGGATAAACTTGGAAAGGCTCGTGCCCTCCCGGTGCTGGACCTGGTGGGCAAGCTCAGACTGCTTGAGACCGCGGCGGTTATTCAAGGACTCGACCTGGTCATATCAAATGACACCGCGCTCATGCACATGGCGGGTGCGGTCAAAACACCGGTGGTCGCGGTCTTCGGCCCGACAAGCCGCGAACTCGGGTTCTTCCCTTTTGGCGAGAATGCCCGCGTGGTGGAAAAATTAGACCTTGAATGCCGACCCTGTTCCCTTCATGGAGACGAATTCTGTCCGGAAGGCCACTTCCGCTGTATGAAGGAGATCAGTGCGGACCAGGTTGCGACCGCGGCCAATGAACTGCTTGCCCTGAATGAGGACATCCCTTGATCCGCGTTTTTTATAACCTCATAGTCGTGCCGCTCGCCTGGGCGGGATTTCGCGGCCTTGCCCTGTTTGATGAAAAAGCTAGTCTTGCCTTTTCCAGACGCCAGCATCTACTCAGAGACCTGGAAAAGAAATTCAAGGATTTCCCTGCCGAAAAAAAGCGGATTCTGCTTCATGTGTCCTCGGTAGGCGAGTATCTCCAGGCCCGGCCTTTGATCCTGGCTCTGAAAGAGAGGTCTCCGGGTGCGGGCGTGATCCTGTCCTTTGCCTCATCCTCGCTGGAGAATCAGCTTTCCGGGAACCCTGCTGCGGACATTGAGACCTATCTCCCTCTTGACACGCGTGGATCGGTGCGCAGGTTTCTCGATCTTGTCCGGCCTGACCTGATAATATTTTCCACCTATGATGTCTGGCCCAATCTGCTCTGGCAAGCCTCAGACCGGGGGATTCCCGCGGTTATGGTAAACGGCACTTTGTCGGTGAATTCAGGCAGGCTCCGGCCCCTTGTGCGAGAATTCTTTTCATCCCTCTATTCGCGCCTTCTTTGCATAGGCGCCATAAGTGAAAAGGATGCGAAGAGATTCCGGCTTTTTGGTATTCCGGGTGAGAGGATTGAGGTCACCGGCAACTGTCGGTTCGAGCAGACCCTGGATCGCGCCCGGAGTGTGAGGGCGGACGACCCTGTGCTGGCGCCTCTTTCCGGTAACAAGATAGTGCTTGTCGCGGGAAGCACCTGGCCGGAGGATGAGGCTGTGCTTATTCCCGTGTTTTTCAAGCTGGCCGGAGAATTTTCAGAGCTCTACCTGATCATTGCACCGCACGAGCCGAAAGAGCAGAGCATCGCGGCCCTGGAAGAAAGTTTCGCGGCTCAAGGTCTTGAAACAGCGCGCCTGAGCCGGCTTCCAGAAGCACGCGGGGGCGAGCGGCCCCCGAGGGTTGTTCTGGTAGACTCAGTGGGCCAGCTATTCAAGCTGTACCGGGTCGGCGCGATTGCTTTTGTGGGCGGAAGTTTCGGCCGGGCAGTGCACAATGTCATGGAGCCAGCGGCCTTCGGCCTGCCTGTGCTGTTCGGGCCGCGACATGAAAACTCGCAGGAAGCGCTCATGATGAAGGAGCGAGGCGCGGCTTTTGCGGTTGCCAGCCAGACAGAGCTTGAGGATAAACTGCATGTCTTGATAAAAGATAAAGTCGCCCGCAGTGAGGCCGGGGAGAGGGCGCGGGGCTTGCTGGAAGAGAACAGGGGTGCGACGATGCGAACCGTGAGGTTTCTGAAAGAGCGCGTTCCAGCTTTTCTCGCCTGAGCCAGCCTTGCCGGAGGGACTCTAGTATGATAGAGTGAATGCGTGAGCGAGATCACGGGGCTGGATGATGAAGAAGCATGTGAATATAAAGGATATGACCCTGGGGCAGAATCTTGATGGCTTTTATCTTGTCAAGAGCAAGCGGAGCGCAAAGACCAAGTCAGGCAAAATATACCTTGACATTGACCTTCAGGACCGCACCGGGATAATCAACAGCAAGGTCTGGGACAATGCAGAGGCCTGTGATGAGCTTTTTAAGCGCGGGGATGTCGTCAAGATCAGGGCTGATGTGGAGGAATTTCGCGGTCGGCTTCAACTCAGGATGAAGAAACTCCGGGCCCTGGACGACTCGGACGAGGTGAGCCTCGATGAGTTGATCCCGAGCACTGAGAAGAATCCGGATGCCATGCTGGATTATCTGCTTGAGAGGATTGCGGAGATGAAGAACCCTCATCTCAAGGCCCTGCTGGAGCTTTTCTTCCAGAACGAGGAATTCCTTGCTCGATTCAAGAAAAGCGCGGCGGCCCGCAATTTGCACCATGCCTTTCGCGGGGGACTGCTCGAGCATGTTCATTCAATGACGAGGATTGCGGTGTTCCTTTCAGAGGAGATTTACCCTGACCTGAACCATGACCTGATCCTGGCAGGGACATTGCTCCATGATCTGGGCAAGATGGATGAACTGGATTCAGAGATGGATGTGAGCTACACGCATAAGGGGTATCTGCTCGGGCACATATATCTTTCAGCCCGCATGATGGATGAAAAGGCAAAGGAGATTCCGGATTTCCCGGAAGAGCTCAGACTGCACCTGCTTCATATTATATTGAGCCACCACGGGGAGCATGAATGGGGCTCGCCGGTTCTTCCGGCCACGCCTGAGGCCATGCTCATTCACCACATTGACAACCTTGACGCCAAGGTGAACATGGTCAAGGACGCAATCGCGTCGGACCGGAACATTGACGAGACCTTCACTCAATACCACTCCGCGCTACAGCGTCACCTATACAAGGGCCGGCCAGAGGGTCCGTCAGGACAAGGCTCATAGCGGTCATGCGTTACGAGTTTTTCATCGGACTGCGCTATCTTCGTGCCAGGCGTCGCCAGATATTCATCTCCGTGATAACCCTGATCTCTATCCTGGGGGTCATGGTGGGCGCGGCCGCACTCATCATTGTGCTGAGCGTGATGGTGGGCGTGCAGGAGGATTTCAAGACCAAGATAGTTGGCGCGAACTCGCATCTAACAGTGCTGAGCTACCGTGGCCTGATTGAAGATTATAAGGGTGTGGAGAAAAAGATCGAGGGGGTCGGGGGGGTGGTTGGAGTAACCCCGTATCTTGAGAGCCAGGCCATGCTGGTATCAGGCTCGCGGGTTGTAGGGGTTGTGATTCGGGGGATAGATCCCGGGACAGCGGAGAAAGTCACGACCATAGGCGAGCAGATTCTGGCCGGGAGTATCTCCAACCTGAAGCCTCGCGAGCTTTCCGCGCCGGCAGGCGAGGAGAACCTGCCGGGGATCGCCATTGGCAGGGACCTGTCTTTGAGCCTCGGCACCATGTATGGTGATGTGATCAGCATGGTCAGTCCCATGGGGTCTCTCGGCCCTATGGGCATGACGCCCTCGGTGCGCAAGTTCCGGGTAGTGGCTGTGTTCCAGTTCGGGTTCTATGAGGTGGACTCCGCTTTTGCTTTCATGCATCTTGAGGAGGCGCAGAGGTTTCTTCACACGGCTGACCGGGTGCACGGCATCGAGGTGAAGCTGGAGGACCTTTACCGTGCGAACGAGGTTGCCCACGAGATAGAGAGGGCGGTTGGATTCCCGCTTTGGTGTCGGACCTGGATCGAGGCGCACAAGCCGCTTTTCGCCGCGCTGAAGATAGAGCGGGTGGCATTTGCCATAGTTCTCGCCCTGATAATGTTAGTGGCTGGCCTGAACATCATCAGCACTCTGGTGATGGTGGTTATGGAGAAATACCGGGATATAGCCATTCTCAAGTCCATGGGCGCAACCGACACCGGGATAATGCGCATCTTCATGACGCAGGGCGTTTTCATCGGCGTGGTGGGCACGGTTCTGGGGGTTATCCTGGGTCTTTTAGCCTGCTGGCTTCAGATTCACTATCAGATAGTGCAGATTGACCCCAATGTATATCAGTTCTCTGTTATGCCTATGAAGGTGGAGTGGGAATATGTGCTGGGAACAGCTATCTTCACGCTTCTTACCAGTTTTCTGGCCACGATCTATCCTGCCCGGCAGGCCGCGCGGATGAATCCAGCGGAATCTCTGAGGTATGAATGAGTGAGGCATCCGGAATAGATCAGCCCCTGATGCAGGTAGAAAATCTGCAGAAGAGATTCTACCGGCCCGAGGGCGAGGTCAGGGTGTTGAAGGACTTGAGCTTCAGGGTCCCTCGAGGGGACACGCTTTCCGTGGTCGGTGTTTCCGGCGCGGGCAAGAGCACCCTGCTTCATATCCTGGGAGCGCTTGACCTCGCGAGCTCCGGGAGAGTGCTGTTTTCCGGACAGGACCTCAGCCAGTTTGACCGCACAAGCCTTGCTAGACTCAGAAACCGTGAGATAGGCTTTGTGTTCCAGTCTCATCATTTGCTTCCTGAATTCAATGCCCTTGAGAACACGATGATGCCTGCGCTTATCGGGGGGCTTTCGAGAAGGGATGCCGAGGGCAAGGCCGGGGAGATACTTGATGAGTTGGGCCTTGGCCATCGGCTTCGGCATCGCGTGGGCGAGCTTTCCGGAGGAGAGCAACAGCGTGTGGCCGTGGCAAGGGCCATGATCCTGAAGCCCCGGCTCCTTCTTGCGGATGAGCCTACTGGCGATCTTGATGCCAGGACCGGAAAGGTAGTCGAGGACCTGCTGATTGAGCTGAACCGCACCCGCGAGGTCACACTGATCATCGTGACTCACAATGAATCCCTGGCTTCCCGGATGCGGCACCGCATGCGCCTGCACGATGGAAGGATCATAAGCGAAGAGGGCGGCTGACATGTGGCGCAAGCCCTCTCCGGGTTACTGGCCAGATACCCTCGTTCTTGCGGTCCTGGTCGGAAGCATCTACATCGGTCACCTGTCATCCCGCTACAACTTTGACGGCACCGTGTTCGCCTTCCGCATAGAAAAAGCGCTCGGCACAGGGAATTTATGGGAACTCCTTCATCCAAGGCATCTCCTGTATGAGCCCGCGGGCTATCTTTTTTATAAACTGGCTTGCATTTCAGGCTCGGGAATGAGGTCTGTAATATGGCTTGAGATCATGGATACCATCTTCGGCGTGGCAGGGCTTTGTCTCTTTCATCGCGTCTCATTGCGAGCGGGCATGGGCAGGATTCTCGGGGCAAGCCTCACACTGTGCCTGGCTTTCTCCTTCGGGTTCTGGTTCTTTGCAGTGGAGCCGGAGGTTTATGTTCCGGGAGTATTTTTTCTTCTCATCGGGTTTTATTTGCTATACATGTTCATGGAAAGTGGTTGGGGAGGATTTTTTCCGGTCTTGGTGCTGGGTGTGGTCGGGGCTATTACTGTGGCCAATCATATCGTTAACGGTCTTTTCTTGATTCCCTTGTGTTTCGGGACATTCATGTATCTTGGTCATAGAGAGGAAGGGCGAGAGGATTTTCGCGTTTCCGGTCTCTTGTCGGTCGGAGGCTTGATAGCGGTATGTTTTGTTCTCGTTGCGTTCATCTATTACGAGGCCGGGGTGCACAGCGCCCTAGCGCGGGAGATGGGTGCGCGTGGCTGGTTTCTGGGTTTGGCTGACCCGGAGACCCCGTTCGGGTACCGGAAGAGCTACTGGGTGCTTCATGTACACGCGGCCGGTCATTGGCTCTACGGGATGTTAAGCCTTTTTTTCGCTACAGACTCGCACAGGCTTAGCCAGAGCCCGGTTCTTCTTTATCCACTTATGCTTGCGATTTTTATCACGGGTTTTCTCTGCTTTTTGTATTTTTTGCGTTTGCGGAAAATCCCGATGCATGACAGGCGGTTACATGTTTTACTCTGGCTCTGGCTTGTGCCTTATGCGCTGTTTACAGTGGTATGGGAGCCTCGAAATTTCGAGCTGAAGGTATTTCTGCTTGCGCCCTTTTATCTGCTTATTGGCTTGGCGCTCAAGGGGTTTGCGGGAAGGCTCAGGGTCCTTCGCCTGGTTCCGGCCATACTTGCCCTGCTTTTGTTCCTGGTGAATTATTATGGTGCAATCCTTCCCGGCACTGCTGAAAAGGCCAACCTTGATCTTGAGAGGGCCTATTTTATCCGGGAGAACACCGGGCCTGATGCCTTGATTTACCTGGCCGGTGTCTCCAAGGGATACAACATCGGCAAGATATACATTCCCTACTTCTCCGGACGGCAGACCATGGTTATGGACTGGCGCATGAAGGAATTCCTGTCCGATGAAGGAGTCCTGGCATTGAGGGTCCGGCCTGGGGCCTATGTTCTTGAGGAGTTGATCCGGGCTGGCCCCGCACTTTTCGAGTTGGCCGGGCATCATGGGGTTTCGCCGAAGGATATCCGGATGTCTTTCCTGAGATTTAATCCTGTGCTCGTTTCCCGTCATGACAATGATTTTGCGCTGTATCGCTTCTCTTTTCCCTGAGCCCTGCCATCTTGACCGATGCGCTAGTGCATTATATGGTAACCGTGATGAAGGCGTGGATGTCAGTCTCAAATTTTTCTATCTGGAATTCCTTGCGTCGTGTGCTCCCGATAGTGGTCTCTGTGGCTCTGCTTTATTATTATTTCAGAAATGTTAGCTGGCCGGAGGTTATCGCGGCCGCGAGGGGGGCTGATGCAGGGCTTCTCATTGCGGGTCGTGCCCTGCCGGTTTTTGTGTACTGGTGGCTGGGGGCACAGGTAACCCAGCGCCTGATTACCTGGTTCCACAAGCCTGTTCCACTTCGCGACATCTTCTGGGCCAGAGGCGCACTCAGCCTGCTTTTGCTCATCAACATGGTTTTTTCCTCAGGCGGCTTTTTCATTTATCTTATCCGCAAAACCGGGGTAAGCGCGCTCAAGCTGATCGGCATGTTTTTGTTCGCGGCAGGAGTCCTCATTTGGGGATATGCCATCCTGCTAACCCCGGCCGCGGTGTATATCTCTTTTCACCATCAAGGCTTAACTCGGCTTATCAGCCCCCCGATTGTATGGCTGATCCTGGGACTGTGCTTGTTCTGGTTCTTTCATTCCTGGACATACTGGCGCCGCGGCTGGAGATGGGGGCCCCTGTCCCTGGTTTTGGGCCGAGACTGGGAGATGTGGTACCCCTTTGCCCATGCCAGGACAATTCACTGGTTCAAGACCGGGGCCTATGTGCTCCCTCCTAACCTTTTATCCTTCGTAGGTTTCTACCTCTGCGCTTTTGCCTTTGACATCCACATACCTGCGGCTGAATTCTTCCTGCTGATCCCCCTGGTCATTATCGTCTCAGCCCTGCCTGTGGCCTTCGGCGGCTTCGGCACCACCACTGCGGCCTGGCTGTATTTCTTTCCTCAATACGCGGACCGGGAGACCTACCTTGCCCTGACGCTTGTTTTGCCAGTAATTACCTGCCTTGCCAGGGCCCTTACAGGAGTTATCAGCCTGAAGCCAGCCTTCAAGGAATGGGGCCAGATCGGGTGTGCGACATAAATGGTAACTATCCATGAAATATACGGCTCCTCTTGAGAATCTGTGGGTAATAGTGACCATT
>CAZOMR010000085.1:0-12198 GCA_964580655.1 uncultured bacterium | reverse complement strand
CTCCGACTTACCCTCCTTCTCCTTAGTGTTTACCATGTATCTGAACCTGGACAGTATACAGGCAGGTGCTGGGCTTTCCCCGAAAATTTGAGTTCCCAATAGGATTGTCTGAGGAGAGAGAAGATAAGTGCGGTCCCGAGGGGTGTTAAGAATTAGCGGCGATCCAGAGCGAGGGAAGCAAACGAGTGGTGAATAATGAAAAATCCTTACACCCATTTGAGTTACAGAGGGATCAGGGTAATTTTCGGGGAATGTCCTGGCCGGATTATTTTCGATCATGGTGTAGGTGTCGGCCACAATTTGAAAGGTCTCTTTTTTCTTGCGCTCATAAGTAAGCAGGCCTTTTAGGTTGAAGTCCTTTCGCGGGTTGTCGTTTTGACGGGCATAGGCTCGAGAGTCGAGGCCGGTTTTCCGCTTGACTGATTCTTGCGAGTGTGGTTTGAATGCGCTTCCCCCTTCTTTGACTTGGCCGCTCAAGAATGTTTAACATAATGCCTGAGGAACAAGGAGGCAATGATGAAGATGCGTATAAAAAGGAATCCCTTATTGATTGCGGCATCGGCCGTGGTGTTTTTGATGCTTGCACAACCTGTCTTGTCCAGGGTCAAGCAGTATGCGGGGCTTTCGAAGACAGAGACCATGAAACAGAAGCTCATCCAGAAAGGAAGACAGCTTGCCTACATCACGGTGATAAAGCTGAACGATCATTACAAGTGGCACAGCAAGCTTCATGACCTGAAAAAGTATGAAAACCAGCATCCTGTAAGCGGTCTTGTGCAGGTGCTGGAGTCTAGAGGAGATTCATGTGCAACTCAATTCAAGGTTTCAACCGCAGACGGAAACATGGCATGGGTGAAAGTAAGCTTTCCCTTCCCGAACGCGGTCAGGGTCCAGGCCGATCTGGAGGAGTTTCCTGAAGAGGAGTGCATTGGTGAGGATTTTGATATTGAGCCGCAGGAACATGGAGTGATTCTTGTCGGAGCGGAACTCAGCGTGGAAGTGGAATTCCGGCCTTTCAGGCTCTCGGTTCGCGACAATGGAGGCGAAGTTCTGATTGAAGAGTTGGATGATTTCGGGCTTGCGCTGGGTGAGGGCAGAAGCAGGGAGGGGCTTATTATCAGGGACGGCGAGATGTTTTACGGCGGAGGAGAGCAATACGGACAGTTCGATCACCGGGGCAGGGTTCTTATCATGGACACTGACGACGCGTTCCAGTCAACAACAGGCAATACATACATCCCTGTTCCATTTTTCCTTTCAAACAGGGGCTACGGCCTGTTTTTGAATTCTTATCAGCGCGCGAAGTTCGACTTAGGTAAAACCCGCGCGGACGAACTCGTGTTCGAGAATCCTAACAGTAATATAGATTACTATTTATTTTTCTCGGAAAGTCCGGAAAAGATAATTGAGCAATACAGTTCGATCATAGGCCGTTCTTATATGATTCCACGCTGGGCGCTGGAGCCCTGGATCAGCCGCAGGACCTTCATAGGCTGGAGGTATGACACGGGCGCGGAGCAGAATGTTCAGACCATGATAGATCAGGGATTCCCCCTGGGCGTGGTCATGTACGAGAACATGACAATGAGAAGCGACAAGAATGTTGATTTCAGGACAAACCGTGAAACCAAGCCCAGGATGCCGGAGGTAATAGACCACTGGCACAGCCTCGGGATAAAGGTGGCCGGTTACATGCAGGCCGGGGCTTTTCAATATAACCCGGAGACTCTGTCCTATTACGGCCTTGACAAGCACCCTGACTACCTTGTGCGCAATCCGGATGGCACGACCTATGTGGCAGGGTATGGGGGCCAGAGGTTTTACCTGGACACTACAAACCCGGAGGCCATGGAATATGCTTGGGAGGTTATGTTCAAGCCAATGTTCACGGCGGAGGCTGATGGAAGCGCGAGCTTTGACAGGATGAATCTGGACGGCACAAAGATTGATTTCGGCGAGTACTTCCCCGGAGATGAGGTTCCTCTTCTCATGGCCGGCCGCGTGCCCGGCATGCGGCTTTATGAGCCGGTCTGGTTCTCGGAGTGGCTTTACCTGAAGCTGAATGAGATAAGGCCTGACGGCGGGATCACGTGGGTGAGGGGCGCGGGCCTGGGTGCACAGAGGGCTGGCATGGTATGGGCCGGAGACCGCAACCGCACTTTCGATCAGCTCCGCACAACCATTATCGCGGGCCTGAACGCAGCCTCAAGCGGTGTGTCTCTCTGGGGTACCGACCTGGGCGGATACACCGGCGGAGGGATACTCGCGGAGGATGTTTACAACAGGTCTGTTGCCTTTTCCTGCTTTAGCCCGTCATTTCACGATCACGGAAGCGCGATCGCGCCCTGGGAGCAGACCGAGCGAGGAAAAGATATTTACAGATATTACGCGAGACTCAGATACAACCTGATACCTTATATATATCATCAGGTCTGGGAGGCACACCTTCGAGGCCTGCCCGTGATCAGGCCCATGTTCTTCGAGTGTCCCGAATACGAGACCTGCTGGGAGATTGATGATCAATACTTCCTGGGCGACCGGATTCTTGTCGCGCCGGTGGTCGAGAAGAAAAATAAGCGGAAGGTCTATATCCCGGGAGGGACATGGATGGATTTTTTCACAAGGGAAAAAGTTGAGGGCCCTGCCTGGATAGAATATCCCGCGCCGAAAGAAGTCATCCCTGTCTTTGTTCCCGAAGGGTCGGTCATACCCGCGCAGTTTAATTCGGGCTTCGATCTGGGCGGCAGGTTTGCACAGGAAGAAAAGGACAGGCTTGTTCCAGGGTTCATTGTTTTTGGAAGTGATGACACCGAGTTTGAGGGAACCTTCAAAGTTTTCGATCCTCGACAAGGGCCTGATGTGGAAAGCTCGATCAGGGCAAGAAGAGAAGGGGATACTATCATTGTTGACGGCCTTTCGCCGGTTCCTTCGGGTGTCTTGATGTACGGGGAAAAGCCGGATAAAGTGAAAGCCTTTGGAAAAATTCTGCGGGAGACATGCGAAGAGGAAATCGGCTTGTCTGCCGGTAATTTCTGGTCATATCGTGGATCAGACAACTCGATTGTGATATATATTTCGACTAAATAGGTTTTTCTGAAAAGAGATTTACATGAACAGGGGCGCTTGCGGTCAGGGCTTTATTTATAGCTGTAATAATTTTTGGAGTTTCGGACTGCGGCGAGAATGAGACCTGAAAAGAGTATCCGATCATTTCCACTCTAACAAGTTGACGGATCCCAACTTCTTGAAATTGAAATTAGGCTGCATCCCGCACTCCATAAAACTTCTGGCTGATTGACGCCCTGATCACCATCTGTCATTCTCGCCATTATGTACATGATCTTGCTTCCATCCCAACTTTCCGGACAGAATCATCAGTCTGGATCCTCTTGAAACGTCCTTTGAACATACCTTTCCGCAACCCCCTATGTCACTGGACATTCCCCAAAAATTTGAGCTCCCGACAAGGTTGTCTGGGGAGAGAGAGGATCAGTGCGGTCCCGATGGATATTAAGAATTGACGGCGATCCAGAACGAGGGAAGCGAACGCGTGGTGAATAACGAAAAATCCTCACACCTATTTGAGTTGCAGAGTGATCAGGGTGATTTTCGGGGAATGTCCAGTCTATGTCAAACCCAAAATTTGTCCCGGAAAAGCACGACACAGCTAACCATAACCAAGCACCGCCCGGTAATGATGGGCTAGTGGGAAGCGGGACCTCCCGGAAATTTTTCCTGAATGTGTCTTGGGGATATTTCAACCTGTTAGGGGCTGATTATCCGGACATCAATCAATGGATGATGCGAGAAGCCACTTTTTAATAAAATCCTGTTTGACTCAAACCTTCATCAGTGTGTGAAGTTAAAAAGTAGACAGCGCCATCGGTTGAGTCCTGGCAGAGGACACGGTTACTGAGAGGACAACTTGTTTATGATCATCTGGCGCACGAGCTTGGGATTGGCCTTGCCTTCAGAAAGACGCATGGCCTGGCCAACAAGGAATCCAATGGCTTTGGTTGTGCCGTTGCGGTAATCCTGGACCGCCACGGGATTGTCCGCGATGAGCCTGGTCACGATGGCCTCCAATTCTTTGGTGTCTGTCATTTGCCTGAGGCCATGCTGTTCCACTATCTCTTCTGGTGCCAGATCGCTCTCGAAAAGGAGACCGAAAACCTCCTTGGCAGAGTTCACATTGATCTGGCTTGATTCAATCAGACACAAAAGTCCGGCCAATCGGGCAGGCGTGACCGGTGTCTCCATTAGGCTCTGCCCCTTATCTCTGATGGCGGGAAGCAGATGGGCGCTGATCCACTGTGCGGCCAGCTTGGGGGATTGGACTTTACTGACCACAGCTTCGAAGTACTCAGCCACTTCGCGTTCTTCGCTCATGAGGATGGCCTCCTCTCGCGTGAGTCTGTACTGGTTGATAAACCTCGCATGCCTCTGGCCGGGCATCTCGGGCAAGCGTGCCTGCAGTTCATCCAGCCATTCATTGGATATCACGACATCCGGCACGGATGGATCCGGCACGCACGGTCCTGAAAACTTGGCCCGCATGGGGACAGTTACGCACTTGACAGGATCCCAAAGCCTGGTGTGAAGAACGATCGTCTCTTGGGCCCTGTATTGCCTGATCTGACGCTCGATCTCATGTTGGATCGCATCGCCCACATGCCGGATGGAATTCATGTTCTTGACCTCAACCTTTGTATTAAGCTCATCCGAACCCTTGGGGCGAATTGAGATGTTGGCGTCAGCCCTCATGCTTCCCTGTTCCATGCTACAATCAGCGCCTCCGGCGTAGCGAACCTGTGACCTCAATGTTCGCAGGAACTCCATGGCGTCCGAAGGGCTTCGCATGTCCGGTTCGGTCACGATCTCGACCAGAGGGGCTCCTGCCCTGTTGAAGTCCACCAAGCTGATCTGCTGGGTGCCCTCAATCTCGTGGACGAGTCTCGCTACGTCTTCCTCCATGTGGATCTCACGGATACGGAGCCTCTTGAGAGTCCCATCATCAGCCGCGACCTCCAGCCACCCATCCCTGGCCAAGGGTTTGTGAAACTGGGATAGCTGAAAACCCTTGGGAAGATCAGGGTAGTAGTATACCTTCTGGTCAAAGGCGCTCACAGGCTGGACCTTTGCGTTAAGGGCAAGACAGGTCATGACAGCCTTCTCCAACACGGTCTGGCTAAGTTTTGGAAATGCGCCAGGGAGCCACAGGCACACAGGGCACGTGTTCAGGTTGGGCCGGTCCCCCGGACGGTTGGGACAGTCACAGAACATCTTGGTGGGAGCGTTGAGTTGGACGTGTATCTCCAACCCGATGACCGCTTCGAATTCCATATTTCGTCGCCTTACTTACATCTCTGCTGTGAGGAGAGACGCGTAGGAAAGCAGCCTCTCGTCGTCCAAAAATCTGCCTGAGAGCTGTATGCTGACTTGTTGTCCGCCCCCTCGGCGCAAAGACCCCGGCACACAGAGACAGGGCTGTCCAGTGACATTGGGAGAAAGGGAGCGTTCAAAAGCGTCATAGACCTCTTTGAGCGTACCGGAACCAGTGGACTCCGATGTTTTGATTTTAGGCAGTGGGCTCGCGATGAGATCTACCTGGTCAAAGAATGCATCCATTTGCTCCACGAGCCTTCGGCGGATGCGACAAGCATCCTGAAAGGCTGAGAATTTCTCAAACTGGAAATAGGCTCCCTGAAAGAGGTAGCTCTTGACCAATACCCCAAAGCTCTCGGCGCGGGACTTGATATACATCTCGTTCCAGTTCCCTGACTCTGCGACACGGTGGCCGTATCGGACTCCGTCGTATTTGCCTGCGCTTGAGGAGGCTTCCGTAGCCCCCACTAGGTTGTGAACCAGGCGAAAGAGGCGATAATCTGGCATGGAGACATCCTCGATTTGGGCCCCCATGCCTTCCAGATATTTCAGGCTCTCGTTGAAGTCCTTGGTCTCCTCCCCGGACAGGGGTGCCACGCTCTCGCGTATCACCCCGATCCGTTGCACCCGGTCCCGGGTTGAGCCTACCTGGGAGAAATCCGGGATATCCCCTTCGACCATGGAGGTGTCTCGATCGTCAGGCCCGACCATGGCCTCCAATGCACAAATGATATCCGGCAGGGATGTGGATACGAGGCCAAATGCCTCCATGGAAGGCACTAGCCCGATAAGACCGAAGCGGGACACGATCCCATAGCTGGGCTTGAACCCAAATGCGTCCGTCTTGCAAGCGATAGACCGTGACTCCCCCATCAGGTCTGTGACCAAAGCCACATCGCAGTGACGGCCGCTGATCGCCTCAGCGGCTGTGTCTGCGTGGAGTCCAAAACCAAACTCGGGCATCAAGGTGCTTCCCACGATATGGCCGGCCTTTGTCTGAATTCTTTCGATCGCTGTGGCGGTTTCAAGAGGGATAAAGCCTTCGAGGGCTTTGGACCCCGCATTCGTGGGCCAGTCCCTGACAGACATGTTCGGTTGGATGACGAATGACTTGCCCGCAAGAGGCCCATCCATCGAGGATGGCGATGCCGAGTTGATGTATGAGAATATCCTTGAATCCATGTCTATCCCAGAATATTGGATACCTTAAAATAGTCGCCACGGACGGCCGGGGCGTTTTTCAAAAGCTCGCCGCTCCGGGCCAAGGGGGAGATATTGGCCACAGTGCCTGGTCTCATGAGGTTCTCCCGCCGAACCAAGCCATACAAAGGCTCCGAGGAACCTGAGGATTCACTTGCGGTTTTGGCCAGCTCAATCGCCTCGTCAACCGCGCAACGGATAATATCGAGCTCCTCTGGAGAGATGCCGATTCTGGACACCCATGACAAAGAAGAGATGAGATCCTTGCTCTCGCCCGCACCAGGTAGAATACGATCGGCCTCGCCGCGCAGGAGGCCCAGTTCTTCCAACTGCGCCTCAGACACCCTGGATGGGGTATCTGTCATAGGACAGTAGGCACTCTTATTCTTGGGGAACGCAATGACCTCCCGAATGGAACTCTCCCCCAGGATCATGGCCACCATGCGGTCCATGCCCAGTGCGATGCCCCCATGGGGGGGCGCTCCGAATTCCATAGCCTTAATGAAGAATCCAAACTTTTCCTTGATCTCCGCCTCCGTCAATCCCAGCGCCTCAAATATCTTCTGCTGTACCTTCGGGTCGTGGATTCGGATGCTGCCGCCACCCAGCTCTTCCCCATTCACTACCAGGTCATAGGCCCGAGAGAGAAGAGTCAAGAGTTCCTGGTCATTGGATGAGTCAAAGTCGGTTCGGTCCGGGGAGGTAAAGGGATGATGGCTTGATGTGATGCCGGCATCTGTCTTCTCGAACAGGGGAAAGTCCGTGATCCAGACAGGGCAATAGAGATCCTTGGAGATGAGGTTCAGCCTGTGGGCGACATGTAGCCGAAGTTGACCCAGGACTGATTCCACCACCTGCGGAGAAGGGTCAGCAATGCACATGAGCACATCGTCATTCTCAGCGCCAAAACGCTTCAACAGTTCCTCTTTCTCAGCCTCGGAGAAAAACTGCACGATATTGGAGTCCAGTTTGCCGTCTGTCACCCTCATCCAGGTCATGCCCTTTCCTCCGAACTCCGGCACTATCTCCTTGGCATATTCGTTCTGGAGCACATTCTTGCTCAAGCTTGCAGATTGCCCCTTTACATTTATACCCTTGATGCATCCGCCCCTCTTGAGGATCTGCGCAAAAATCGAATACTGCGTCTCGTGGAAGATGTCGGTCACATCCACAAACCTGAGGCCGAACCTAAGGTCCGGTCGGTCGGACCCTGTGCTCTCCATGGCCTCCCTGTATGTCATACGAAGGAAAGGCCTGTGCAGTTGGATGTCTCCTTCCGCAAACATTCTAACGGTCAATTCCTCGATGAGCTCATAGATAAAGTCCTCATCAATAAAGGATGCTTCCAGATCCAGCTGAGTGAACTCTGGTTGCCGATTAGCTCTGAGATCCTCGTCCCTGTAACACTTCACTATCTGGAAGTATCTCTCAAATCCGCTCATCATGAGTAGCTGTTTGAACAACTGGGGGGATTGAGGCAATGCGTAGAAGCGTCCCGGGTGGACGCGACTCGGCACCAGGTAATCCCTCGCCCCCTCCGGGGTGCTTTTCGTCAACACCGGGGTCTCCACCTCGATGAAGCCAGCTCGATCCAAAAAATCCCTCGTTGTCTTGAGTATGCGGTGGCGTTTGATAAGATTCTCCTGCATGGAGGGGCGTCTTAGGTCAAGGTAGCGATACTGAAGCCTGAGCTCCTCATTAACGGATTCCGCCTCAGGGCTCACACCTGCAACCATGGCTTTCTCTGAAATGTGGAAGGGGAGGGGTTTGGACGAACTTAGAATGGTAAAGAGCCGAACCACAACCTCAATGTCACCAGTCTCGATGGCCGGGTTCAGGACGGATTGCTCCCTTTTAGTAACCGTGCCTGTCACGCTGACGCAGAACTCCTCTCTGAGGCAGGAGGGGCGCTCCCCGAGCTCGGTCACCAAATCCGGGCTGAGAATCACCTGGACAATGCCGCTCCGATCACGAAGGTGGACAAAAAGAATTTCCCCATGGTCCCGCAAGGCATCCACCCAGCCAACAAGGTGGACCTCTCGTCCCACATCATCGAGTCGGAGACTGCCGCAAGGTGTCCTGTCATGAAATCGCATTATCGCCACGATCCTTTAAGAAAAGGGCACTCATTATACTGTGTTGTGGCTTTGGGGTCAAGGAAGCACTCATGCTGGACATTCCCCAAAATTTTGAGTTCCAAACAAGGTTGTCCGAGGAGAGAGAGGATCAGTGCGGTCCCGAGGGGTATTAAGAAGTGGCGGCAATCCAGAGCGAGGGAAGCGAACGAATGGTGAATAACGAAAAATCCTTCCACCCATTTGATTTACAGAAGAATCAGGGTAATTTTCGGGGAATGTCCTGATATTGACAAGATTGGAGGTCTAAAGATAACATGGACTGAATGGAGGGAAGGATGAATAATGTTGGAGACATTCGTTTTTCGATCTACCTCTTCGGCCTTTGTCTGATCCTCACTTCTAACCCGGCCAGGGGAGAGGATGTCGAGAAGGCAAGCGAGGATATTGGCGCCCTGATCGTTGATGTGGCGGAAAGCCAGATCGGCAGGCATGACCGGGACCCAGGCTGGATCGGTTTATATCACGGCCACGGCTCGGCCTGGTGCTCTGAATTCGTGTCCTGGTGCTGGATGACGGCCGGGGTGCCCTTTTCCGGAGGTCGGAAGAATATAGACCTGTGTTTCAAGGCCTGGAATCTCACCAACACCCGCCAGATCATCAAGTATTTCAAAAAGCATCTATGCTATTATGAGATTGATGATCTGCCGCAAGACCTGATGCCCAAGCCGGGGGACTATGTGTTTATTACCGATACAGAAGGAAAGCGGGCCCATTCCGGCATTATCAAGGAGGTTATCCGTGAGGATGACGGGACTGAGACCCTGGTAACGATAGAGGGCAACAATAAAGGCAGGCCAGTGGCAGAATACCGCTACCCGGATTTCCGGCACACCAAGGTGGGACAGGGCATAGTGGGTGGAATCGGGGTCCGATAATCCCTGGGAATCTCACAGTCATGTCAGATAAAAAATTCTTTCGCACCGGGATCAGCCTTTTAATACTTGCCGCAGTCGGGTTCGCGGTATATGGCAAGACCCTGAGTCATGAATTCGCATTTGATGAATACCTGCTCATCAGCGAGAACTATTCCCTGCACCAGGTGAGAAACCTGCCGGATTTTTTCACCTCAAAGTTCTGGCCAGGCCAGGCCAGGGGGATTTACTACCGGCCGATCATCACGACTTCTTATGCCCTGAATTACGCTCTCGGCAAGACCCGGGCCCGTACATATCATGCCACCAACCTCGGATTTCACCTCATGAACTGCTTCCTGGTCTTTATCCTGCTTGCAAGGCTTCGGATCCCCGGTGCCTTTCTCGCGGCCCTGATCTTCGCGGTGCACCCGGTCCACACCGAGTCCGTGACATGGATATCAGGCCGCACCGACCTGATTGCTGTCTTTTTTATGCTCTGCGCCTGGCTCGGATGGCTCAAGCAGGAGCAAACCCAGGGCATTAAAAAAGCGGGTCTCGCAATATGCACCATCCTGGCCTTTGCGCTGGCCATGCTCTCCAAGGAGATAGCGATTGTCTTTCCACTCTTGCTCATTATTTTCGACCGAACCAGTATAAAAAAACAGGCCCCTGTATTCATCCTGCTCCTTATTGTGGCAGGGCTTTATCTCATAATCCGGCAAGCTGTGCTTGCAGGCCCCGGGCCGGAGCCTGCGCCGGCTTTTTTCTCCGGCCAGTCCCTCTGGACGAGAATACAGGTGATGGCTCTGGTCTGGCTGGTCTATTTTCGCCTGCTTTTTATTCCGTATCCGCTGAGGGTGGATTATTTTTATTCCCAGGCCTATAAGCCGGAGGAGATCTGCGGACCGGTTACATGGCTTGCGCTTTTTTGCATTATCTTGCTGGTTGTCCTTGCCATTTATCACTATCGTCGCCGGCCGCTCTTCTCCAGACTCATCCTGGCTTGTGCCATCTCTTTGCTCCCCTTTTCCCACCTGGTCTCCATTCCCACCCTGATGGCGGAAAGGTTCTTGTATCTGGCCAGCATTTTTGCCTGCGTGGCAGTGGCATGGCTTTTATTCCTCGTATTTCAGAAATACAAGAGCATGGCCATAGCTTGCGGGGTCGCACTCCTGATGCTCTTTTCTGCGCTCACCATTGCGCGCAACCAGGACTGGCAGAACGGGTTTCGCCTCTGGAGAGTCTCTATCCGGCAGGCGCCTTTGCTTGCGGAGGGACACAATCTGCTGGGCATCTTCGCCATGAAACAGGGAAGATTCAATCTGGCAAGGCAAGAATACCTGGCCGCTTTGCGGCTTGACCCGGAATTCAGCCAGGCACGGATGAACCTGAGCCAGATTTACTATCAATCCCGTGATTTTGACCACGCTGAAAAGCTTCTCCTTATAGTGATCGAGCAGAATCCGGATTTGAGCTCGGCCCATTATAACCTGGCTCTGGTATATCAGGCCCGGGGGGAATGGGACAAAGCACTCAAGGCACTTGAAAACGCGGTCCAGCTTGAGCCAGGGAACCTCTCTGCGCATTATGCCCTGGGAAAAATTCTCATGTATAGAAAAGACCGGCTTGAAGAGGCCAAAGACCACCTCCGCATGGCGCTTGAGATGGACCCCGCATTCCTGCCAGCATTGATAGACCTGGCCCAGCTTATGGCTTTACAGGGAAAAACAAGTGAAGTGCTGGCCTTGATAAAACGCGGCCTGAAAAGCGACCCGGAAAATCAAGCCCTCCTCATCCTCCGGACACGAATATCAGGAATGCAAAACTAACTTTAATTCCCGAATATCTTATAACTTGCTTCAGGGATTTTGTTTTCCTGGTTTTATTCCCAGTTCTTTCCGGATGATTTTCCGAATCAGAGTGGCACTTGCCACCGAATTTTCAGCTTGCTTTTTTGATGCCTTTTCCCCGGGGTAACGAAAAGCCACTGCGTAAGCGGTGAGCATCTCCAGTTCGTCTTTTCTGGAAAGAAGCTGATCCAGCCCTGTCTTTGAGAGCTTGGCCAGAGCCACGAGATCATGAGTATGGGGAACAAAACATCCCTGCTCTTCAAGAAATGCCTTGATATATTTTTCCGCGCACTGCTGGGAATGAAAGCAGACAAGGTTGTAAAGCGGTTCCTTTCCTTTCTTAAGCCTTTTTACAGCATCCCAGTCCTCTTCAGCCTTTTCTATCCACTCTCTAACTTGCGGCTTCATAAATAACCTTCCCTTTTTCCAGCACCTCGCGTATAAAGGAATCTCCCCATTTAAGACGCTTCTCTATCTGTTGCGTAGTGCGGACAATGATGTCAACCGGCAAGTCGTGAGAAATCGCCTGGCGAATAGCAACCGCAGTATCCAGTGTATTTTTACTGTCCTTGAATACCACAAGAATATCAACATCACTGTGTACATCTGGTCTGCCGTATGCATAAGAGCCAAACAGGATCACCTTTTCCGGTCCAAAGAGCTTCACTATCTCCTCTACAAGCCGCATTATATCTTTTCTCTTCCTCATTACTATCACCTAAATTGAGCGTTTTTTTCTTTTTTTTCCTAAAAAGTATCACTCGAAGCGCG
>CAZOMR010000084.1:0-12311 GCA_964580655.1 uncultured bacterium | reverse complement strand
ACCTTCAGTGGCGCCCGCAGGGCGGCCTTGACAAAATGACGCCATGTGCAAAATATAAATCATTCGTTCCTGGTCGTTGATTTTCATAATCCTTTATGGGTAGCTGGCCGGCACAAGTTTTTCGGCTCTTACACTTGTTGAAATCAAAAAATCCTTACACCCATTTGAGTTACAGAGGGATCAGGGTGATTTTTGGGGAATGTCCAGAAATTTATACGAACTTCCTGGAGGATGGCGAAGCTTTGACATCAAAAATTACGGTGGATTTAGTCATTGAATTGCTCATTCAGAAGCTTTTTTGCCAGTTTTTGTACGATCCTGTTTTCCGGTTCCATTTGCCACAGTTCTGCGGGGTCTGAATTGATTACTATCTCGAGCATCTCCCTGGCCTCGCTCATTCTGCCCTGTTTGATGTAGAGTTCTCCCAGGGCGTAGAAATTGCGCAGGTAGCGCGGCTCTCTTTTCGAGGCGAAGATCGTGCTCCGAAGGATCAAGTCCATATCAAAACCCACAATCGCCAATGTCTTTTCAACCACAGTGCCTGCACGGGCTATGGCAAGCGCCAGATACTGGGAAATCCCGCCGTAATAGTAATTCGGGTCCTCCTCCATCGTCACGGTCAGCCTCTGGGCTATCTCCAGGGAGTGTCGCACATAGTTCAGGAAGGATGTATGGGTTCCATACTGGCCCAGGGCACTTGCGGTAAGGTAATTTGCCGCGGGGTTCCTCGGCTCCATCTCCAGTGCCTTGTGTCCCCATTCCGTTGCGATCTTGCACCAGCGGGCCTTGTCTTTTTCCTCGGACTCTATGTAATGCATCCAGTAGTTTGACCGCAACAGCCAGAGCTTTGGCTCGATCCGATCCGGATAACTCTTTTCAAGCTTCTCGAAAACGGCAATCGCCTTGATCCCTTCCTCGTAGCGGTATCGCGCATCCCAGTGGATCAAGGCCTTGGCCCAGAGAGGGTCATCCTCCGGAACAGGAAGCTCCCGCAGGTGCGCATACTTCGCGCTGAAATCTCGTATCTCATGGAACTCCTTCTCGGTAAATTGGCGGGATAAAATAATCGCACTCCAGCGCCACTGGCGCGCAAAGCCACTGTCCGGGTCCAGCTTGAGCGCTCTATCCGCTTCTGCAACCGCCTTCTTAGCCCACTCCTCCTTTTTCTGCCCCCTGGCGCGCACCGCGGCCATGTAATACGACCGCTCAAGCCATAAGTGCGCCTCAAGACAATCCGGCTTGTCCTTTGCCAGGGATTCAAAGATGCGCACTGCGGCCATTAATTCATCATCGTCCGCACGCTTGTCCCAAAGGGAGAAGGCCTTGGCCCAGCGCGGATCATCCGTGAGACAGGGCAGGTTAACAAACGGGTTGGTGTTCGTTACCGGCTGTGGACAGACGGCCTGAGCACTAGAGATCAAACCCGGGCCGGAAATCAGGATCAGTGCCAAGAAGGTTAAACACAAAAATCGCATTTTATACCCTCCTTTGGATATTTTATCATGATGAAATCGCATTGAAAAAATTCTCAAGGTTTTTACATTCTGCGAAAGAACTGAGCAGTGAGTTTGATGCCTTGTTCCAGTGCTACCTCTGGTTTCCAGTTAAGTTCTTTCCTTGCGCGGTTTATATCCAGGACACTGCGGAAGTTCTCTCCGGGCTTCGCGGGCCCGTGATTGTTATCTACATTACTGGCGGTGATTTCCCGTATAACCTGAAAAATTTTATTCACCGAGACCTCCTTGCCGGTCGCGATGTTTATCTCGCCGGATATATCCCGATCAAGAGCCAGCAGATTAGCCCTGGCCACATCCTGGACATAAACAAAGTCCCGGGTCTGCTCGCCAGAGCCATTGATGATTACCGGCTTATTATGCCACATCCTTTCCGAGAAGATCGCGATCACCCCTCCTTCGCCATAAGGGTCTTGCCGTGGCCCGTAGACATTTGAGTATCGGAGTGCAAGGCAGGACAGGCCGTGTGTCTTTTGAGAGAAATAGAGATATTTTTCCACTGTAAGTTTGGCTATGCCGTATGGAGAGAGCGGTCTGGTGGGATGGTTTTCATCTGCGGGAAAGTACTCCTGGTTCCCGTATATGGCTCCACCGGTAGAAGCGAAGATAAATTTCTTCACGCCTGCTTCTATTGAGAGCTTTAAGATGTTCAGCGAACCGAGGATGTTTACCCTTGCATCATTTATCGGGTCTTTTACAGATTCACGCACATTGACCTGCGCGGCATGGTGATTGACCAATTCGGGCCTGTGCTTATCAAACACTTGTCCCAGTCCCTTGTCCTGGATGTCCATTATGTAAAGTCGGGCCGACCTGGGCACATGCTCCTTCCTGCCGTGACTCAGGTCGTCCACTATCACCACTTCATGACCGGCCTCCACATAGGCCTCGGCCACATGTGAACCGATAAAACCAGCACCGCCTGTAACCAGAATCCTCAATGTAGTTCACCTCACAAAAATTTTTTCAAACCGCGACGCTCAAGCAGGTTGATCAATGTCTTGACCTCGCTTTCCTGATCCATCCTCAACACCAGAATGGCATCCTCGCTCTCCACAATTACAAGGTCTTCCACCCCGACTGCGGCCACAAGCTTGCTCGCGTCCGAATATACCCCCCTGGAATCCACCTGGATGAATGATCCCCTGCTGACATTCCTCTCGCCGTCCCCCCCGAGCAGACGATACAAAGCGTCCCAGCCGCCTACATCGCACCAGCCGAATTCTCCGGAAATCACGGCCATGTTATCAGTTTTTTCCATTATTCCGTAATCCAGGGACACCTTTTCAAATTCCGGGAACAGCTTTTGTATCAGCCTTTTCTGCGTCCGTGTGTCTGCCGCGGCCTCGATCCTGCGCAGACCCGCGGCCATCTTTGGAAGATATTTATCAAAAGCCACAAGGCCCACCTCAGGCTGGAAGATGAACATGCCCGCGTTCCAGAGACATCCCTGCTTTAAGAGCCGTTTTGCCAGGTGCCCCCCGGGCTTCTCCCTGAATCTTTTCAACTCAAAAGCGCCGCGTTCTCCGCTCAGCTTTTCGCCTGGCTGGATGTAACCGTAAGCCGTGCTGGGCCCTGATGGTTTGATTCCTATTGTGACAAAAACCTCATGGCGGGCCGCTATGTTTGCCGCCTTGAGCAAGGTCTTTCGGAATCGGGCGGGCTGGCCGATACAGTGATCCGCGGGAAGCACAGCCATCACCTTTCTCTTTGGCCCGGACCCAATCTTCCGGCTGAGCACTGCCGTGGCCAGGCCCACGCATGGCGCGGTATCCCTGCCCACAGGCTCCAGGATATAATTGCTTCTTGAGATTCCTGGCAGAAGCTTCTGAATCCTTTTAGCCAGGTCCTCGGAAGTGGATATGAAAATCCTTTCTCGCGGGATCAATGGCTCAAGCCTCTCTACTGTCTCCACTATGAGCGGCTTTTTCGTGCCAATGCTCAGGAGTTGTTTGGGCAGGTCTTTTCTGCTCTTCGGCCAGAAGCGAGTGCCCTTGCCGCCAGCCATGATCACAGCGGCGAGAATAAAATCCTGATTCTGCTTCAAAATAAGGCTTTCTCTTATCTAAACATGCTCAACATTTTCGCCATGAACTATCCGTTGCGGGTTTTCTTCCCAGAGCAGATGAAAAGCCCTGTCCCCGGCCATCTTCTTGATCCTCTTCTCGACCCCCTTGAAGGCAACACGGACATGCTCCTCTGAATGTGCATCGCTTGCCACCAGGTCAATCAGGCCCTTCTTCAAAAGCTTCTCTGCAGTGCGGCGGATCTGCTTGCCGTATATGCCCATCAGGCTTCCCAGGTTCATCTGCATGATAGCCCCTGATTCCTTTAACTTCTCCACCTGCTCGGGCTTGCGCATGATTTCCTGGTTACGCTCTGGATGGGCCACAATGATGCGCAAGAAGGGAATTAATTCTTTCAACTCCGGGTCATCCAGATCGCTTTTCAGGATGCTGTATTCCAGATACGGAGGCAGGTGAAGCATGGGAAATTCAACCATGACATAATTGGTACTATTGATCGTGGCCAGAGGGTGGTTCTCTTCCAGCAATAAGGGGAAAGGCTTATCCAGGTAATACTCTGCTCCGGGATATATCTCCATATCCACACTGTTTTTCTTCAGGGCTTGCCTTAGCCCCTCCACGGCATCCACTATCCGCTCTCGCGTAACCTTGATCCCGGATTTTTCTTGCACATGAGGTGTACAAACGACAGCGCTTACTCCATACTCACTTTGCAAACGGGCCATGGCCAGGGACTCATCCATATTCCTGGCACCATCATCCAGCCCCGGAAGGATATGGCAGTGAAGATCTATCATGCTATAAAACCCTGATAATTCCCGACTGTAAATTCTACCAGATTCGGCAATGAGTGTCCAAGATAATTGACAATCGGTTGTCTTGCAGAGTAAACCGGGCATCATGCTGAAGGATGGGGGCTTTGCAATTCCAACATCGGGCTTCAATTGAAGCAGGACATTCCCCGAAAATTACTCTGATTCTTCTGTAAATCAAATGGGTGGAAGGATTTTTCGTTATTCACCATTCGTTCGCTTCCCTCGCTCTGGATTGCCGCCACTTCTTAATACCCCTCGGGACCGCACTGATCCTCTCTCTCCTCGGACAACCTTGTTTGGAACTCAAAATTTTGGGGAATGTCCAGTGTCAATCTCCAGGTTCACCCCTCACTTATTTCAAGTATAAGTTAATGTATTTGTATTAAACTTTTAATTAATTGAAGCGAAAATTTAGCTCAAAGTAAAGTTGACATTCAAGGCTTTTTCTGATAAATTATAACAAGGGTAAAAAAGATGGATCTGCCGATTTGGCAGGCGGTGCTGTTGGGGGCTTTGCAGGGATTGACTGAATTCCTGCCCATCTCATCCTCCGGGCACCTAGCCATTGTTCAGCACTACCTGCCTGGTTTTAAGGAGCCCGGTGTGCTCTTTGATGTTGTGCTTCATGTAGGCACCCTGGCCGCAGTCCTGATTTATTTCGCAAGGGACTTGAAGGCATTGCTGAAGAACATTTTCCGTAAGCGAGAAGAGCCACGAGAAAGAGACCCTGGATGGAGGCTTCTGACGGGACTCATCCTGGCCAGTATTGCCACCGGGATACTGGGTTTGATTTTTTTGTCAAGGATTGAAGCTCTTTTCCAATCAATGCAGGCAGTGGGTGCGGGACTCTTGACAACCGCGGCTATTCTTTTACTGGCTGACCTGATCTTGAAGCGGGCCGGACTGAGAAAACCCGAGGACCCCGGAGTCCTTCAAAGCCTGGTGATAGGACTCGCACAGGGAATCGCCTTGATACCGGGTATCTCGAGGTCGGGAGCAACAATCACTGCCGGGATAGCAACAGGAGTCGAAAGCCAGAGAGCGGTCCGATTCTCATTCCTGCTTTTCATCCCGGCCGCACTAGCCGCCCTGGTTGTGACCGCCCTCAGGAATGCGAGCGCGATCAGGCAATTCAATTCCGGACAGGTAACAGGATACATCCTCGGAGCGGTCATGGCCATGGTTGTGGGTTATCTTTGCATTGACATCCTGTTAAGGGCTGTGAACAAGGGTCGGCTATCTTACTTTGCGATCTATTGCGGGCTGATGGGAGCGGCCGTGATTTTTCTGGGCGACTGAGGACAAAAAGTGCACTCGGTAACACTTGACTGAAACTCCTGATAAAAAGATAAAGTGGAAGCGGGGTGGATGCGGTGAAGAAAGAAGCGAAGACGGGCAAGCTGAAGCGGGAGGTGGCTGGTATTCTGTTCCTCTTTATGGGGGTGTTCCTCTTTCTCGCGTTTGTAAGCTATCATCCCGAAGACCCCTCTTTTAATCGAGCCGAAACCGCGGTGAGCTCGGTGCATAACTATCTGGGCCTGGTCGGAGCTTACACCGCGGACATGCTCTACCAGGGATTCGGACTTGCGGCATTTCTGTTTGCAGTCTTCTTCTTTGCCCTGGCAGGAAAAAAGCTCTTTCGGGCAAGCTCTCCCGAGGGGTCCCGGAGCAGGATATTCCTGGCTCTCCGCTCCTCTGGATTGATCGGGCTTCTCTTGACCGGGTCTACATTCTCCGGACTGGCCTGGGGCGAGTTCATGTGGCACGGACAGCCGGTGGCCGCAGGCGGTCTGCTGGGAAATCTTTTCGCACGCATGCTGGATAAGTTTCTTAACCACCCAGGCGCTTATGCCCTTCTCATCATGGTGTTTCTGATCTCCATGATGCTGGCCTTCGAGTTCTCCCCGGTGCGTATGCTGGATTACGCCCTGGATGCAACAGCATGGTTGAAGGAGATGTTCTCGCGGCTATGGACCATGCAGACCCAGAGGCGCAAGCGCAAGCAGGATGTCCGGAAAGAAAAAGAAAAGCTCACACTTGTCAAAACATTGTCCGAGCCCCGGATACTCGAGTCCGATCTGCCCGAGAAGAAGCCTCCTTCTCCGCCGCCAGCCCAGCAGGAGAGCTTCAGCTTCGGCCGTTCGGAAAAAAGCTATGTCCTGCCATCGCTTAAGCTCCTTGATTCAGACATGCAGGCCGGGGGAAAGATTGACCGCGAAAGCCTGCTCATGAATTCCAGGGTCCTGGAGAAAAAATTGATGGACTTCGGAGTGGCCGGAGAAGTGGTGGAGGTGAGGCCGGGACCAGTGATAACCATGTATGAGTTCAAGCCCGGACCGGGTATCAAGATCAACAAGATAATGAATCTGGCGGACGACCTCGCACTCTCCCTGTCAGCAATAAGTGTGCGGATAATTGCTCCCCTGCCCGGCCAGGGCGTGGTCGGGATTGAAATCCCTAACAAACAGCGCGAAACAGTGTATCTCAAGGAGATCGTCTCTTCTACTGAATTCGAGCGCAAACGCTCTCTTTTGCCAATGGCCCTGGGAAAGAATATCCTGGGCCAGCCATTTGTCTTTGACCTGCGCAAGGCCCCGCATTTACTCGTGGCCGGAGCTACCGGCTCCGGTAAAAGCGTGTCCCTCAATGCCATGATAATGAGCGTGCTTTACCGGTCCACGCCGGACCAGGTGGGGATGTTACTGATTGATCCAAAGCGCCTGGAGCTAACTCTCTACGAGGGCATCCCACATCTTCTCCACAGCGTTATCTCGGACCCCAAGGATGCCGCTCTATCGCTTCGATGGGCCGTGGCGGAAATGGAGCGCCGGTATGCACTGCTTGCGGAAAGAGGGGTGCGAAATATTGATGCCTATAACCTCCTGGTCAAAAGGGGGGGCTCAGGCAAGAAAAAGACCAGGCGCAAGCGCACCAGAGACGAGGAGAGCACAGTGGTTATCGAGAGACCCGAGAGCGAGGCTCCCACTAAAGCACTTCCTCTCATCATGATGGTAATTGACGAACTGGCTGACCTGATGATGGTCGCGGCACGGGACTGCGAGGAGTCCATTACACGACTCGCACAAATGGCCAGAGCCGCTGGCATCCACATCATCGTTGCAACACAGCGGCCCAGCGTGGATGTGATAACCGGGCTGATCAAGGCAAACTTTCCAGCCAGGATGTCCTTCCAGGTATCAAGCAAGACCGACTCGCGCACAATACTCGATGCCAACGGAGCGGAAAGACTCCTCGGACAAGGCGATATGCTCTACCTGGCTCCGGGAACGAACAGGCTGATCCGACTGCATGGCGCATATGTCTCCGAAGCTGAGATCAGCCGTGCGGTGGGCTTCTGGAAAAAACAGGGGAAACCGGTGTATGATGAGGAAATAGTCAGGCCTATGCCGGATGAAGAGGTGCTCGGCAGGAAGGATGAAGTAGATGAACTCTATGATAATGCAGTGGCGCTTGTGGCACAGACCAAGCAGGCGAGCATCTCCATGATTCAGCGCCGCCTCCGGGTAGGATACAATCGCGCGGCCCGAATGATTGAACGGATGGAAGCGGAAGGCCTGGTGGGGCCCTCCGAGGGTGTTAAGCCCAGAGAGGTACTTATAGACCCGATTCATCTTGAAGGGAGGGTGTCCCCATCGAACTGAACATGAAACAGAAAGTGACAATCAAGGCCATCGGTGTGGCCGTGTCCCTTCTTCTCCTTTCCGCAAAACCACTTCCTCTGGAAGATGTGATCTCCCGGATCCAGCGGAATTACGATAAAATCAATACCTACCAGGCACAGTTCACCCAGGAGGTCTCAAGCACAAGCTTCAACCGGACCATAAGCCAGGGCAAAGGCGAGGTTATCTATCAAAAGCCCGGCAAGATGTTCTGGCATTATAGCGAACCGGAAGAACACCTTTATATCACCGACGGCAAGACCCTCTGGGATTACCTTCCCGCAGAAAAGCAGGTCGTGGTCATGGAGATCAGCGAGGCGCTCAGGCAAAGCCTTCCGCGTGCCTTTCTCTTCGGAATGGGCAAACTCAAGGACCAGTTCGAGATATCCTTTCACTCCGGCCGCATCACAGATGCCGAGGGAAACTACTGGCTTGATCTTGTGCCAAAGGATGAGACGGAGCGCCAGACGCTCGGAACTATACAGTTCCGGGTGGACCCAAAGGAGTTCCTGGTGCGCCAGGCCGAGCTCTTGGATGCCCTTGGCAACAGGAATAATCTGGTATTCAAGGGCATCCGGGTAAACCAGAAAGTGGATGAAAAGATATTCTCTTTCCAGGTGCCGCAAGGAGTAGAGCTGATCCAGGCGCCTGCAATGGAACCGGGGAATACTCCAGATACCTCGGATGAGCCTTAACCATAGTCCTTTTTATTAAGGAGGAGTAATGCAGGACTTTGGAACCAAGGTGGAAGTGAATATAGAGGACGAGCTGAAGAGCTCGTTTCTTGATTATTCTATGAGCGTGATTATCTCCCGCGCCCTGCCGGATGTCCGGGACGGGCTCAAACCGGTGCATCGCCGGATTCTTTACGCGATGTACAGTGAGGGGATTCTCTCCAATCGCAGATATTCAAAATGCGCCGGAGTGGTAGGAGAGGTCTTGAAGAAGTATCATCCTCACGGCGATACCGCAGTCTACGATACCCTGGTAAGACTGGCCCAGAATTTCAACATGAGATACCCGATGATTGACGGCCAGGGTAATTTCGGCTCAATTGACGGGGACCCGCCCGCGGCCTACCGCTACACCGAGGCGCGTCTCGCAAGGATAGCGGAGGAGATGCTTGCGGACATTGAGAAGGAAACAGTGGATTTCATTCCCAACTTCGACGAGTCAACGCAAGAACCAGGCATCCTGCCTGCCAGAGTCCCGAACCTGCTGATCAACGGTTCAGCAGGAATAGCGGTTGGCATGGCCACCAATATCCCGCCGCACAACCTGCGAGAAGTCGTGGACGGCCTGATTGCCCTGATCAAGGACCCCAATATTTCTCCCTCTGCCTTGATGAAATATATACCCGGCCCGGATTTCCCTACAGGCGGCTTCATCCATGGCCGAGGGGGGATCAAGACCGCTTATACAACCGGAAAGGGGATCATCCATGTCCGCGGCAAGGTCCTGGTAGAGACACATCCCCGGACTAACAAGACAAGTCTCATCATCGTAGAAATACCCTACCAGCTCAACAAGACGCGACTGATAGAGCGAATAGCGGACCTGATACGGAATAAAAAGCTGGAGGGAATCTCGGACCTGCGAGATGAGTCGGACCGCGAGGGCATGCGCCTGGTGATTGACCTCAAGCGCGATGCGGACCCGGCCGTGGTGCGAAACCAGCTTTACAAGCACACGCCGCTCCAGGACAGCTTCGGCATCAATATGCTTGCCGTGGTGGACGGAAGGCCCCAGGTGCTCACCTTGAAGAGAATGCTTGGGCTTTATCTCAAGCATCGCCGCGAGGTTGTGACCAGACGATGTTTGTTTGACCTGCGTAAGGCAGAGGACCGCGAGCATATCCTGAATGGCTTGAAGATGGCGCTGGACCAGCTTGACGCGGTTATCACGCTCATCCGCGAGTCGAAAACCCCGCCTGAGGCCAAAAACGGGCTGATCAAAAAATTCAAGTTCACCGAGCGACAAGCGCAGGCCATCCTGGACATGCGGCTACAGAGGCTGACCGGACTGGAGCGGCAGAAGATACTGGACGAGTTGAAGGAGGTCCGAAAGGATATAAAGAGGCTAAGGGAGATTCTCGGCAGTGAGACCAAAATCCTGGAGGTTATCAATAGGGAGTTGCAGGAGGTGAAGGAAAGGTACGGGGATGACCGGCGCACCGAGATTCTGGCTGAGACCGAGGAGATAGGTATCGAGGACCTGATTGTCGAGGAGGACATGGTTGTAACGATCTCGCACACCGGGTATATCAAGCGGAACCCGGTCAGTCTCTATCGTGCCCAGCACCGGGGGGGCAAGGGCAAGACAGGGATGGGCACCAAGGAGGAGGACTTCGTGGAGGACCTTTTTGTGGCGAGCACGAAGAGCAATATTCTCTTCTTTACGAATAGGGGCAAGGTATATTGCCGCAAGGTTCACGAGATTCCCCAGGCGGGCCGTTCTGCCAAAGGCAAGGCCATGGTCAATTTTCTGGACATTGAGCAGGGGGAGCAGGTGCAGGCGGTCTTGCCGGTGAAGAAGTTTGAGGATGGCAGATACATCCTGATCGCAACGGCAAAGGGGCTGGTGAAGAAGACCGATCTTATGGCATATCAGAACATCCGGGTCTGCGGTTTGATTGCCTGCATAATCGAGAATGGCGACGAGCTTATCGCGGCACGGCTCACAGACGGACAGCGCGAGGTTTTCCTGGCTTCACGACAGGGAAAGGCGGTGCGTTTCAAGGAGGACCAGGTGAGACCGATGGGCAGGGCCGCGCGAGGCGTGAGGGGAATGAAGCTTGCAAAGGGTGATCAGGTGATCTCAATGGAGGTGCTGAGCGAGGGAGCCACGATATTGACAGCCACTGAAAACGGATACGGAAAGCGCACGAACACGGATGAGTATACCTTGCACAGTCGCAGTGGACAGGGAATGATCGCCATCCGCACCTCGGATCGTAACGGGCAGGTTGTGAGCGCGCTTCAGGTAACGGACGAGGATGAGGTGATGGGCATTACAAATAAGGGCAAGATCATCCGGATGAGTGTGAGGGACATATCGGTTATCGGAAGGGCGACGCAGGGAGTGCGCCTGGTCAGCCTGGAGGGGGGAGAGAAGCTCAGCGCGGTCTGTCGCCTGGCGGAGAAGGAGGACTGACCTTGCGGCGCCTGTTTATATTCGCGCTCTTGGCAGGTTTTATCCTCGGATGTCACCCGCGGGCAGACCGGAGCCATTTTGAGCAGGGCCAGAAACTCTGGGACCAGGGTTACTACCTGGAAGCGATCAAGACATTCGAGGTCTTGGTGATGGAGCATCCTGATTCAAAATATGCGGACGACGCCTTGCATATGATCGGTAGCACATACCAGTATTATCTTAAACAGTGGGACCGGGCACTCTCGTCGTATCAACGGCTGATAAAGGACTATCCCGAATCCAGTTATGCGCCCTCGGATCAACTGCGGATCGCGGAGATATACCATTACCAGCTTGAGGATTTTCCGCATGCGATTGTGGAATATCACCGCCTGCTAAGCCTGTTCAAGAACTGGCCGGACAGGGATAGAATCCTCTATCGGCTGGCTCTTTGCTTCTTCGAGCTGAGCGACTACCGTCAGGTTAGAACAACTCTTGACCTCCTACTCAGGGATTTCCCGGAAAGCGACTGGGTGGATGAAGCCATGTTCTGGAAGGCGGAGAGCTACTACATTGAGGGCGAACAAGAGAAAGCACTCAAGGGATTCCGGGACTATCTGGAGAGGTATCCTGATGGAGAGCTATCCCTGTCAGCACGATTCGGAGTGGCCAAGTCCCTGGAGGAATCCGATAATCTCCTGGAGGCAATCGCGGCCTATGAAGAAATCCTTCCTCTCTACCCCAACAGAACCCTGATCGAAAAACGGATCAAGGTGGTAAAGAAACGCTATCAAGAGAAAAAAAGATAGGGGTCTGACCCTTAGTTGTTAAAAAAGTGCAAAACTAGGAAAGGCACAGGCATGTGAGGATGAGGCCTTTGTGTCTAAATTTTTCTTTAGATGAAGAATAGTAATGAACAACTCACAAAAATCAAAGGAATTTCCAGAGATTTTAAAATATTCAAGAACGATGATCACTTCAGGTGTAATCTTATTTTTTATTACCCAGGCTTTTATTTTTTTGAGCGAGTATTATCCCCGCCCAATTTCAAGAATCATAGATAAATTAGATGATTTTTTTGTAATTATTTGAGGGATGGGCACAATTGTTTCGCCTAACCCCTTGAAATATGATATAATATTT
>CAZOMR010000083.1:0-12350 GCA_964580655.1 uncultured bacterium | reverse complement strand
CTTTCAGCCAGCCACCTTATTCATCATCAAGGGGATGGTTTGCGGAATCGCTGGGCAAAGATGGGACGATTGTGACAGGCGCCCAGGTTTCTGCTAGAATTTAAACGCATCGTTTTGTCCTTCCTAAGAATAAGGATTGATTTTAGATAACACCCCTATTCTAAATCGGAAAGGGGCAAACGATGCAATCTATTCAAGGAGCAACTGCATTATTTGGGATAATATCCAGCCGAAGGATGAAAATGACCCTGCCCATTGCTATGGACCGCAAACTGTAGATGTCTCATACATCAAAAACATTACACATTTGTATGTTTATGGCTTAAGTTGCTTATAACATCTTAAATCTGAACACCAAACACCATATACATGGTCCTGGTTATCTGCTGGATGTTATTGACACTCTGAATCCTTCTCCGTATGTCCCGTAATGTCGCCATTGTTCTTCCTGTTACGGCTCCACCTGAAACTCTGCCTTGAACTCCTCCAGCATTGAGTCAACCTTTTCTTCCAAGGCATCGTCAATTTTCTTTTTGTCCTTGATGTCCTTTAGGATTTCCGGATGACGGTTGTCCACAAAATTGAAGAGCTCTTTCTCATACCGATTAAGCGGCTCCACAGGGTATTCATCCAGCCAGCCGTTTGTGCCGGTGTAGATTATCAGGATTTGTTTCTCCACGGGCATGGGCACATACTGCGGCTGTTTCAAAATTTCATAGAGTCTCTCACCGCGGTTGAGCATATCCTGGGTGGCCTTGTCCAGGTCAGTGCCGAACTGAGCGAATGCGGCCATCTCCCGGTACTGAGCAAGGTCAAGCCGCAAAGACCCTGCCACCTGCTTCATTGCCTTGATCTGGGCATTTCCACCGACACGGGACACGGAGAGTCCCACATTCACCGCCGGGCGCTGGCCTGCGTAAAAGAGGTCTGACTCGAGGTAAATCTGTCCGTCCGTGATGGAGATGACATTTGTAGGGATATAAGCCGAGACATCCCCGGCCTGCGTCTCTATGATCGGAAGCGCCGTCAGGGACCCGCCGCCGTGCCTGTCGTTGAGTTTGGCCGCTCTCTCAAGAAGCCGTGAGTGAAGGTAGAAAACATCCCCGGGGTATGCCTCTCGGCCCGGTGGTCTGCGTAGGAGGAGTGAGAGCTGGCGGTATGCCTGTGCGTGCTTGCTCAGGTCGTCGTATACGCAGAGCGCGTGCCTTCCGGAATCGCGGAATTGCTCCCCCATAGTACAGCCGGTGTATGGAGCGATGAACTGGAGTGGTGCGGCTTCGCTTGCTGTTGCCGAGATCACGGTGGTATATTCCATTGCCCCGAATTGTTCAAGCTTGTCCACCACCCTTGCCACTGTGGACTGCTTCTGCCCGATTGCTATATAAAAGCAAAAGACATCGGTGTCCTTCTGGTTAATGATTGTGTCAGTGCCGAGTGCGGTTTTTCCGGTCTGCCTGTCCCCTATGATAAGCTCCCGCTGGCCCCGGCCTATCGGGATCATGGAATCAATCGCCTTAAGCCCGGTCTGCAAAGGCTCCTTCACCGGCTCGCGCCAGACAATTCCCGGAGCCTTTATCTCCACCCTGCGGAACTCCTTGGCCTCGATCGGGCCTTTCCCGTCAATGGGCATGCCGAGCGGATTAATCACCCTGCCGATCACTGCATCGCCTACCGGGACCTCCATGATCCGGCTGGTCCGCTTTACTATATCCCCTTCCTTGATCTCGCGGTCCTCGCCGAATATGGCCGCACCTACATTGTCCTCCTCAAGGTTCAGCGCCATCCCGAAGATATTACCGGGAAACTCCAGAAGCTCGCTGGCCATGCAGTTATCCAGTCCGTAAATCCGGGCTATTCCGTCTCCGACCGAGATCACTGTCCCGGTCTCGCTGACCTCAATCTCGCGGCCATACTGCTCAATCTGCTTCTTTATTATCTCGCTTATCTCTTCCGCACGAATATCAGGCATTTTTCCCCCTCCCTATCTTTTCTCACCGCAAAGGCGCAAAGAGCGCAAAGATTTTGAAATATATAATAAAAAATATTAGTTCTCTGCGTGCTTTGCGTCTCCTCCGGATCTGTAGGATTTGCGGTTCAAAAAACATCAATGTCATTTGGACATTTCCTCTTTAATCCTGCAGAGCTGGCTTTTTATGCTTCCGTCCAGAAGGAGTCCGCCGATGCGAACCAGGATTCCTCCTATCAGGTCCGGGTCATCCTTCACCTCCATGATCACCTCTTTTCCGCTCAGGCGAGAAAGAGCCTCGCGCACATGATCGGCCTCATCCTGGCTCAGCCGGCTCGGGCTTCTGACCTCGGCCCTTACTCTGGCCTCCGCCTCATCATCCATCTCCTGGTACGCACTTGCAATGCGCTCAAGGTGGTCCATGCGCCCTTTTTCATTTAATAGACGCAGGAAATTGGTAATCACATTGCTCAGCGAAAGCCGGGTGCAAAGCTCCTGCAATATCTGGTCCTTGGTATCCCTTTTCAGCATAGGGCTTATCAGGGCTTCATGGAGGTTCTTTTCCCGGGTTATAAGTTCGGCAAAAGTCAGAAGCTCCCTGCCGAGCTCTTCAGTGGTCTTAGTCTCCTGCGCTATCCCCACCAGTGCCCTGGCATACCTTCGCGCCAGGCTTCCCTGGATCATTGTCTCTCCCCCATCTTCTTGATTGATTCATCCAGAAGCCGAATCCGGTCATCATCAGTGATCGTCCGTGTTAGAATTTCCTCTGCCATCTCCACTGCTCGATCAACCGTCTCCTGCCTGAGCTGGGCTTGAGCCTTCTTTAGCTCCTGCCTTGCTGTGAATTCCGCCTCGTTGCGAATCCTCTCCACCTGATGCCTGGCCTCTTCGAGAATCCGCATCCGTTCCCTCTCGCCTTCTTTACGCATAAGCTCCTTGAGGTCTGCTATCTCTTGATCAATCCTTTCCAGGCGCTCCGTGTATTCCATCTGCCTTTGTTCGGCCTCACTGCGAGCCTTCTCCGCCTTCTCAAGTGCGTCGGCAAGCCGCTGACGCCGGTCGTGCAGGCGCTTTTTCACGTCCAGCATGGGAAGGGCCTCCGGCGTGCTTTTGAACATCAGCCACCAGAGCAGAGTAGCGAGAAT
Organism: uncultured bacterium; assembly: GCA_964580655.1. GTDB lineage: Bacteria > RBG-13-61-14 > RBG-13-61-14 > RBG-13-61-14 > CAZOMR01 > CAZOMR01. Next base: position 9,239 of record CAZOMR010000083.1, on the reverse strand, counting down.
AAGGAAATCCGGAACAGCCCATGCAGTGGATATGGCGGATTCCACCTTAAGCATGCTCAGGATGATGCTGAGCACTATGCCCAATATGATCCATGCCCCGAAAAGATATGTCAAGGGATGGTTGAACTTCCTCAACAAGCCTTTCTTCTCTTCTCCTGAATCTTCCATTTCAATAATCCAGATTCTTTCCTGTTTAGACTTTCTATCGCTCCAAAGGCTATCTCAGGATTGATTTCGTATCCTATTCCATTTCTTTTCAGGTCAGCCGCGGCCAGTAGAGTAGTTCCTGAACCTGCGAATGGATCTAAAACAGTTTCTTCAATAAAGCTGAATGCCTTGATGAGCCGGTAGGGTAGTTCATAGGGGAATGGAGCGATATGGTTTCGGCTATCTCCGCTAGGTTGTGGCTTCATGATCCAGACACCGCTTTTCTTGATCTCCAGCCAGAATTTTTTATCAAGCCTGGAATTCTCTTTTTGCTCTTTTGTCAAATGCCCGTATTTTTTCAATCCCTTTTTCTCGGGTTTATTGAACTCAAGGATGAATTCGTGCATGTGGTTGATCAGGATTCCGCCTGGGTAGGGATAGGTTCCAAAGTGAGCGCGAACCGCATTGGTCTTGTGCCAGACTATATCCCTCTTGAAGACGAACCCGATTTTTTCGCAGACATCTATGGTTCTGCCCACCAGATTGAGAGTGCGAAAACTTCCTTTTTCTCTTATTGGCAGGTTCATTATATTGATGAATGCCTTGCGGCCGGGTTGTAATACCCGATAAACTTCTTTCCATACCGGGAAGATTTTTTCAAACCATTCATCAAGATCATGAATGTTGCCAAGATCATTTTTTATAGGCTTCTTGGAATACATCTTGGTGTTAAAATAAGGCGGCGAGGTTACCATAAGATGAATTGAATCATCAGGAATTTCTTCCATAATCATTGCGCTCTTAATTAACATTCTCTGCCCTGTCCCGTTTATCTCGATGGTATTATCTTTAATGGGCCTCGCTTTTTTTCCAGATTCTCTGGTTTTGCCTTTTTTGTTTAGATGCCCATTTCCATGCTCATATCTTTTCAGCTCTTCAAGATCAAAGCGCATCTGGCCGCTCGCAGAAATTTCTGTTTCCAATTCTCTCTTTTTTACCATGTCATGAAGGTATGAAACAGAAATCCCCATGTAATTTGCGGCTTCCTTTGCCGAGAGGTAACTCCTGTTTTGATAGTCCCTGGCCATTTTATTGTCCAGTCTTTATTCTTGTCCTCCAGATACTTCGGACTTAAATTTTATGTTTTGCTTCAAGAAGTGTAAGTTGGGTTACCGCCCTTTTTCTTTTGTTTTTTTGTAAATTTTCTTTTTTAATATCTTTCAATCTTTTCAAGGCAATTTCTACATACTCTTGATTGGTATCAATCCCGATAAATTTTCTTCCTAACTTTTTTGATGCAACAGCGGTTGTTCCACTTCCCACAAAAGGGTCTAAAACAATCGCATCTTTTGAAAAAGTTGTTAGCTGAATTATATATTCACATATTGCCAATGGTTTTACAGTTCTATGTATATTGAATTCTCCTTTTTCTTCTTTTGATGCTTTTGGCAGAAGAAAATGTTTGTCTACAAGTTCGTTAATTTCTTGTATGGTCATAACATTTGATGGAAACATATCTTGTCCGATTTTTGTATCTATGTTTATGAGCCCGACATCGTGTTTTAGCATATTATTCAGAAATGTTTTATCATACTCTTTCTGAGCCATTACAATCGGCTCAAAGCAAGATTTTATTTGCGGTGTTTTCCAGCCATTTAATTTTTCCTTCAATTCAATTTTGGTTTTTCTATCGCAATCTAATTTATCAATAAAATGATTAAGTGACATAGCCTTGGGCTGATTTTGAGTATAAAGCCATATAAAGCAATCTCTTATTAAAAAACCAGCATCATCAACAGCAGAAGCCATTCTATGATAAAGTCTTGGACTTGAAAATGAAAAGAAGAAACCTCCTGGCTTTAATACTCTATGTAACTCTTCTGATATTTTTAAGTACCATTCATAAAACCTTTTTCCCTGCTGTTTATCGAACTTCATTCCAGGGGGAAGAGATTTTACAGTATGGCAATAATCCGTTATGGTTGAAACAGTTTCGTTGTTCCATTTATTATCCATTTTATCCAGGAAGTAAGGAGGGTCTGTTAGTATAAGGTCTATTGAGTTCTCTTCAATTTTGGGCAATAATTCTTCAGCATCCCCCGATATGATTTTATTTATCATTTTGTAGGTGCTTATTATTTCTTTTTTAGACAATTTTCTTTTCATTATTATCGGACCTTTATCACATTAAATTTACCAATAACATCTTAGCATCTGAACCCTATTTTTTCGATAAATCAAGATCAGTATAAACAATGTAAAGATTCCAGTCAACGAAAATTTTTGCGGGAGCGCGGGCGGCTTCCTTTGCCGAGAGGTAACTCCTGTTTTGATAGTCTCCAGCCATCCTACATATCCTTCACAATACTTATGTTTAAAGTAAAGCTCTGACTCCCTTTTATATGCTTCGTCCGAGGATTTTTTCAACGATTTCGCTTGCAAGGGTCTCGCTCTCTTCGCGCAGTTTTTTGCTTGCTTCTTGGTATTCCTTCGCGATCTTTTCCCGCAGGTCTGCGATCATATCCGCGGCCTGGGTACGCGCTTCCTTCTGCATCCCCTCATCCTCTGCTAAAGCAATCTTTCGGATTCTCTCCTTCTCCCCGGTCGCCTCCTTGCGCGCCTCGGTCACCCTGGCCTCATATTCTTTTATCCTGGTCTCGGTCTCCTGCTCAAGTTCCTCTGCCCGTTTCTGATAGGCGCTGATCTTCTCTTCCCTCGACTCCATCACCCCTAAAATCGGCCAGATCAAATAGTGGGCCAGGATATACATCATCACCAGGAAAATAACCATCTCGATAATAAAGTTGTAATTTAAGGTAATCATTTTCCGCTCCGGTCAAACTCTATTTTACAGCGCTTATTCTCTTCTCATCCTCATCATCCCCTGAAGAAAGCCAGGTTAAGAATTATAAAGATCGGCACAAGAAAGCCTATGGACCACAGCATGAAGCCAAAGAACGATGGCATTTTAATGCTGTTGTCCTCTGCGATAGCCTTGACCATGAAGTTAGGGCCGTTGCCTATATAAGTCATAGCTCCCATAAAAACCGCGCCGCAGGAGATAGCCTCCAGGATAATATGGCTAATACCACCGCCAGTAATAAGCGTTACTTCAGGGGGAAGTTTCAAGCCCTCTGCTAGACTTAAAAATACCAGATAGGTGGGGGTGTTGTCAAGAAAACTCGACAAAGCCCCGGTTATCCAGAAGAAATGCCAGGGAGCGGTTACACCGAGTTCAGCCCCGTGGATGCGGAGAATCTGAAGAGCCGGGACCATGGTGACAAAGATGCCAAAGAAAAGAACAGCCACTTCTATAATGGGGTTCCAGGTGAACTTCTGGGCCTCGCGTACCCCGGAGGGAGTAGTGAGCCAGGATATGACACAGAGAGCGAGCATTCCCAGTTCTCTCCAGGGGGTTGGCACGCTGAAGAAGATGATCGCGACCACGCCGAGCAACCACAGGAAGTTGATCTTTCCATGGAGGCGCAGAGGTATCTGATAGGTCTCATCCCAATAGCGCGCCTCTTCAGTTTCTTTTTTCCAGAAGTAATTATCAACGATGAAGTATAGTAGAAGGACTATCAAGGAAGTCGGGAGCCACATTTTCCAAAGGCGGAATGTCCAGAGAAACGGCACACCTCGCAGATAGCCCATGAAGAGTGGCGGGTCTCCGAGTGGGGTGAGAGAGCCTCCTATATTAGCTACGAGGAATGTAAAGAAGATCACTGTGTGCATTACATGCTTCCGCTCCGAGTTATTGGACAGCAGAGGCCGGATAAAAAGCATGGCCGCACCGGTTGTCCCGATAAAGCTGGCAAGCACTGTGCCAATGGCCAGGAAGACGGTGTTATTAATCGGCTTGCAGTGGATGTTGCCGTGAAGGTATATGCCTCCGGATATAACAAAGAGTGCTGTGAGGAGCACGATGAAGGATGTGTATTCGTGGAGCTCATGGAAGAGCGCATGGGGGTCGTTGTTAATGATGTATGCGCCGAATGGTATCGCAAGTAGAAGGGTAATGATGGCCTTGTTGCGGTTGGATTCCCACCAGCGGTGAGACACGAGCGGGATCACGGCTATGGACAACAACATGAGCGCAAACCCGGATACACTCCAGAGCTGGGGGTCCCAATCGGAAACATGCACCGCGGGCTCGTGGGATTCCTCAGTCGGATGTGCGGGCTCCGCAAGGCCTTCAGAATTAACGGGCTTTTCTCCAGGTCCTTCAAAATTACCGCGGGCCAGGGCAGGCCAGGACAAAAACATTGCCACAAGAAATATCAAGACCAGATACCCGCAGGCCCGCCGGGATGATATGCAGTTCTGAAATTCAAAGAATCGCATTGCAATACTCCTCTTCAAGGTGAACTTCTTGGTCTAAAAGAGAAAATCCAGAAGGTATCCGCCTTCAATCCTTGTTAGTATCTTCTTCTTTCTCGACTGCCTCGTCAGGTTCTGTTCCGCCCAAAACGGAGACAGGTTTTCCAGATTCATCGGACTTGCCTTTAGTCTTCACCTGTTTTGTCATCTGGCAGTTTCCGTCAAAGGCCACCCCCTCCTGAACCACCAGAGTAGAGGTCACCAGGTTTCCGGTCACTCTGGCTGGCGCGTGCAGTTCCAGGCGACTTTTTGCATGGATGTTTCCGTTCACCTCTCCGGAGACCACAGCCTGGTTCACCTTTATCTCTCCCTCGAACTCTGCATGTTCTCCGAGCATAAGTGTGCCCTCCGAGAGGATTTCGCCCTTGAACCTTCCATCAATCCGGACCGCTCCCTCAAATACCAGTTTTCCCTCGAACTCGCTACCCTGTCCCAGCAGGGCATTAAGCTCTCCCGGACTCGGGCTCTTTACCGCTTCTTTTCCATATCCTTGGGACTTCTTATTCGCCATCACCGGCTCCTTTCGCGGCTCCCCCTTCATGGGAGTCGCCGGCTTCTTTATCTCTCTCTTTTTACTTGTGAACCAGCCCAATGATCCTCTCCAGGTCTTCATCTGAATAATAATATATCTCCACGCGGCCTCCTTGCCTGGGACGATGAAATATCTTCACCCTGGTGCCCAGACGCCTTTTCAGCTTGTTCTCTACATCCTCAACAAATGGGTCCCTGGCTCTTATTCTTCGGGCTTTTGGCTTGCGCCTGCCCGGGCGCGTGCTCCATGTATTTGCCAGTTCCTCCGCCCCCCTGACCGAGAGCTTCTTTTCAAGGATAAAGCTGGCAAGCTCCCTCATTCTGGCCGGGCTTTCCATGGCAAGGATGGCCCTGGCATGTCCTTCACTCAGATTCCCGGAGAGAATCTCCTTCTTGACCTCTGTCGGTAGCTTGAGCAGGCGAAGGCTGTTGGCTATGGTGGACCGATTCTTGCCCACTTTTTTCGCGAGTTCTTCCTGCGTGTAGTTGAACTCGCGTATGAGACGCTGGTAAACCTCAGACTCTTCCAGGGGGTTCAAGTCCTCGCGTTGGAGGTTCTCGACAAGCGAGAGTGCGAGCGCCTCCCGGTCATCAATATCCCGAACCATCACCGGGACATGCGAAAGGCCAGCCATGCTTGCGGCCCGCCATCTACGCTCACCTGCGATAAGCTCCCAGCCAGGTTCTCCCCTGCCCCTGGGCCTGACAATCAGAGGCTGGATGATACCACTCTCCTTGATGCTTCGGGAAAGGTCCTTGATTGAGCCCTTGTCAATAGTCCTTCGTGGCTGGTGCAAAGAGGGACAGACATCCTTTATAGGGCAAAGAAGAATCCCCTCTTCCCGGTCCCCTGTCTTTGCCCTCTCTTCCTGGGGAATGAGAGCGTCTAAGCCCTTCCCGAGCACCTTTCTCTGGGCCATATAAAGTCCCCTAAAATCGGCTAGTTAATATTCGCATCCCTCTGTATTATCTCTTTTGCGAGCTTAAGGTAGCTCTCTGCGCCGGCGCAGTTTATGTCATACAGGATTACCGGTTTTCCATAGCTCGGGCACTCGCCCAGCCGGACATTTCGAGGGATCACGGTGTTGAGCACCCTGTCCGGGAAGTGGGACCTGACCTCCTTGCTCACCTGCCAGGCCAGGTTGTTTCTGCGGTCAAACATGGTGAGAATTATTCCTTCAAGTCTCAAGACCTCGTTGATGCGCCCCCTGATAAGATCAATGGTCCTCAAGAGCCTGCCCAGTCCTTCCAGGGCATAGTATTCGCACTGAAGCGGCACAAGCACTGTCTCGGCCGCGGCCAGGGCATTGACCGTGAGCAGACTCAAGCTGGGCGGACAGTCAATCAGGATGTAATCATAGTCCGACCTCGTTTGGAAAAGAGCGGCCTTTAACCTCTGTTCCCTTCGGGCCTCCCCGACAAGCTCGATCTCGGCCCCGGCCAGGTCCTCCTGCGAAGGCGCGAGCTCAAGATACTCAAGCTCTGTGCCCATTATTATCTCTTCCAGACCCGTTCCACCAAGCAGAACCTGATAGATGCTCAATCCGGACTCGATGCCGTTGATCCCGAGTCCGCTCGTCGCATTGGACTGGGGGTCCATGTCAACAAGAAGAGTCCGCTTCTCTGCCACTGCAAGGCTTGCAGACAGGTTCACCGCAGTGGTGGTCTTCCCCACCCCGCCCTTCTGATTGGCAATCGCAATGATCCTGCCCATAACCTGCCTCACATTATAGAGGGATTTCGTCTAATAGGCAAGAAAAATCGCAACAGACAAGTGAATTTTCCAGGCCGGATTATATATGCCGCAGGGCAAAGAGAAAATGCAATTAAAACAGCAGGTTACAAGAGAGTTTCACGTGAAACAACCCCCGGCTCTTTAATTCGGTGCAAGAAAATCCTCCTGTTAATTTCCTTTCCCAGTGCTCACAGGCCCGACACCTTGAAGGTCTCGCTTAGCAAGTCCTCCTGGCTTGATGATGGGCCGACATACACGATGTATTCAATCTCCTCGACCTCCCAGGCGCCTCTTTCGGCATTGTAATATGCGAGGTCCCCTGCTTTCACCTCGATGGACACGGTCCCGGTTTCTCCGGGATCGAGTGCAATCCTCTCAAAGCCCTTGAGGTCTTTGACAGGCCTGTCCACCCCGGGGCTGTTATACCCGATGTATAGCTGTACGATCTCTTCCCCGGCCATTTTTCCAACATTGGTCACATCAACCTTGACCTTGATATTCCCGCTTTTTCCGATCTTTTTCCTGTTCAGTCGCAGGTTGCCGTATTTATATTCAGTGTAAGAGAGGCCGAAGCCGAAGGGGAATTCCGGCTCAAGGCCATTCTTGTCGAAGTACCTATACCCGTGGTAGCGGTTGTATTCAACGGTTTTGGCCTTATTATCAAACTCGAAGAGCTGGTCCGCTGATTTGGGAAATATGAGTGGGAGTTTTCCACTGGGGTTGATGTCCCCGAACAGGATGTCGGCTATCGCGTTTCCGCCTTCCATCCCGGGGTACCATGCCATGAGGATGGCCTCCACTTTGTCCTTCCATGATTCCATGGTGATGGCGCTTCCGCTCTCAAGCACCACGATGCACCTGTCACTTTCCGCGGCAACAGCTTTAATGAGTTCCTCATCCTCCCGAGAGAGGTTCAGGCTTTCCCGATCATTCCCCTCGCCCTCGTCTTTCCAGGTAAACCCTGCCACCACGATTACCGCGTCAGCCCCTTTCGCGATCCGCCTGGCCCGGGAGGGGTTAAGGCCGCTCTCGTACGCCACTTTTATCGAGTCTCCGGCCTTGTTCTTTATCCCTTTAAGAGGCGTGATCACATATGGAGGCCTTATAGAGCTTGAGCCTTTGTCACCCAGGTTGGCCTTGTTGGCAAGGCCTCCAATAACCGCGATCTTCTTGATCTTCTCGCTGATGAGCGGCAGGGCGGAATTCTCGTTTTTCAGGAGTACAATACCCTTCTGCTCGACCTCGCGGGCAAGCGCGGTATGCTCGGGGCCTGCCACCTTGTTTCTGTCATAGTCAGTCCGGTTCTCCAGGTGATAAAACCTCAGTTTCTGTCTGAGTATCCTGGTCGCGGCCTCATCAATTACCTGCTCGGAAACCTTTCCCGCGAGGACAGCCTTTTTGAGTCTTTTACCGTAAAATAGCTCAACAGGCATCTCAATATCAAGACCCGCGTTGGCGGCCTCCACCGTGTCCTCGACAGCCGTGCCGAAGTCGGAAATCACGAACCCCTTAAAGCCCCAATCTTCTTTGAGTATGTCCCGGAGAAGATGCTCGTTATGGGCGCATAATTTCCCATTGACATCATTATAAGCGCTCATGATGGACGCGACCCCGGCCTCCACGCACATCTTGAAATGAGGAAGGTAAACCTCTCTCAATGTCCTCTCATCCATGCGGATGTCAACGAACATCCTTGATTCATCAATGTTGTTGGCTGTGAAATGCTTGGCGCAGGCCATGACATGGTCTTGCAGTCCGGTGAGAAAGCCCACTCCCATGCGGCCTATATGATACGGGTCCTCGCCAAAGGTCTCCTGGGCCCGACCCCAGCTCGGGTGCCGTATTATGTTGATACACACGGCCGCGGTAAAGTTGGCCCCCTGGGCCCTCATTTCATAACCCATGGCCTGGCCGACCCGTTCCGAGAGTTGCACGTCCCAGGAGGCTCCCCTGGCAGGTGAGGCCGGAAAACCGGTTGAACCCTTGAAGTTCGCTCCGCGGGGACCGTCAATGAACCTGATCCCGGGTATATCGAGCCGTTTATTGGCGGGCGTGTTAAAGGTTGAGTACTTGCCATAACCTAAAGCATGCTCCAATATCTTGTACGCCGGCTCAGCCGTCATTTGCTCGATCTTCTCATCAAGGGTCATCTTTGAAAGAAGCTCCTTGACCCGCGTTTCAATCCGGGCATCGCTCGTGCCGGAGGTAGCCGCCATCAGCGAGCCGGCCATGGCCAAAACCGATGCCCCTGCCACAACCATTTTCATGAAATACCTTCGATCCATCCCTGTCCTCCCATCATTATCGTTCTTAGATAAAGTCTACCTAATTGATAGTATAAAAAATTAATAACCGCAATTCAAGAAGGTTACTGGACATTCCCCGAAAATTACCCTGATTCTTCTGTAAATCAAATGGGTGTAAGGATTTTTTGATTTCAATAAGT
>CAZOMR010000082.1:0-12414 GCA_964580655.1 uncultured bacterium | reverse complement strand
AAGAATTGACGGCGATCCAGAACGAGGGAAGCGAACGGGGAATGATCATTTATGGACCGCTGGGCAGCACAAGTTTTTCGGCTCTTACATTTGTTGAAATCAAAAAATCCTTACACCCATTTGAGTTACAGAAGAATCAGGGTGATTTTTGGGGAATGTCCATCAAAATAGGGACAGACACCATTTCAGGTGCCTGTCCCGGAGTTCAATCCTGCACTATTTCAGCGGCATGGGGGGGAAGTCCAGGTAATCTTTCTGTCCCGTGATCTTTTTGATATTGTGATCCACCACCTCGTCCCAGTTTTCATCGCGCTCTTTCAGAACCTTCCTGAACCGCTCCAACTTCTTTTCCAGTTCCGCTACCTTCTTCCTGGCATTATCCTGCTGGACCTTCAGCTCCTTGTCCACCAGGGGCCTGAGCTTCTTTTCAATCTCCTTCTTACGCTTTTCATCATCGGTGTTCCGGTATTTCTCGGCCAGCTCCCTGATCTTGACCAGCCGGTCATAGCGCTCCGGATCATCAGTCTTTAATCTCTCCATCATCAAATGACGCCGCTTTTCGCGAATGTCTGCCTGCGGTCGGTTACCCAGTGGCCTCCTGGGACCCTGAATAATACCCGGTTTTCCAGGTCTTCCAGGCCCGGGCGGCCCAGAGGGAGGACCCAGGGGCTCCATGCCCGGCAATTCAAGGGACGGCAGTTCCTCTTCTTGACCCGTGGCGCATATCGGATACACGAGGCCCATCCCCACGATAGCGGCCATAAAAAAAATCCCGACTACCCATTTCATCTTCATCTTCTCTCCTCCTTATAATGTTTGAAAATATTCATCCAACTGATGAAACTCATTCACGAGTTCATCCCAGTCTTCTTCCCAGGATTCCTTCTCTCCATCAGCCTCTCCGTTAAACGCAAGTTGTTCAAACTCCTTCTCAATACTGGTTAAGGATGCGAGGGCATCCTGGGCCCCGGACTCGTATTCATCCGTCTCTGCCAGGATCAGGCTTTCGTCCTCGGATAGCTTCGCGATCAGCTCGGTAAAGGTCTCCATATCATAAACAAGGCTTTGCTCATCACTCTCATGCCACACCATAAAAATAGAGATGCCGACCGCAAGCAGTAAAGCCGCGGCTGTTGCCCGGGCCAGGCGAGGAACAGGATAAAACCGCGGAACGACCAGCCTCTCCAGGAGACCAGGTCTTCGCACACGCTTTCTCGCCTCACTTGTCAGGCGGGCCACTGTTACCGAGGATGGCGATGCCGGCATGTCCGGATCATTGACCAGCAGGCGAGTGCTTTTGATTTCATCAAACACACTGCGGCAGTCAGCGCATTCATCAAGATGCGCCTTGAGCCGCTCCGCCTCATCCGGCTCTAGCTCCCCGTATGCGAAAAGCAGAATCTGGTTCTCATCATATTTCCGGCAACTCATCTTCTTACCCTCTATCCATTGATCTCGCAGGCCAAATTCACGCGCACCCTCTTGAATCGTTAACTAAACAACTAAGGGGCTGACCCCAATTGGGCTCGGAGTTTCTTGAGCGCGCTGTGCATCCGACCAAGCACAGTATTCAGCGGGCTCTCGGTGGCCAGAGCAATCTCCTTGAAACTCAAGCCCGCATACTCCCGCATGATGAAGACCTCCCGCTGGTCCTCGGTAAGCACCTCAAGCGCGGCCTCAATCCGCTTTCTGATCTCCTTGTTCTCCAACTTTTTCTCTGTCCCGGAGCACACTGCTGGTTCGGCACTCATTTCATCCATCCTGACCTCGGAACGCACCAGCCCCTTTCTGTGCGCGTCAATACAGAGGTTCAACGCGATGCGGTAGAGCCAGGGGCTAAATTTTCGGCCCTCCTTAAATTTATCCGCATGTTCGATCACGCGCATGAAAGTCTCCTGAAACAGATCCTCTGCAAGTTGCCGGTCTCGGACACGCTTCAGGATAACGCTGAAAAGAGGCCTCTTATACCGATTCAGCAACTCCTCGAATCCGTGTGCCCTTCCATTTTTGAATTCTTCAAAGAGCTCCTCGTCTGAAAAATTCATCATTCAGGCCTGATGGTCTTCACTTATTATTACGATTGAGCCGGGGAGATATTGCGCTCCCGGACAAAAATTATAAGAAGCAGGCACGCGATAAGCGCCAGGCTTGCCCCGAAGATGAAAGCCGCGGATGGTGATGCGGCGCTCCAGAGCAGGCCTGCGATGAGGCTTGCCGGAAGCATGGCCGATCCCGTGACTGCGTGGTATATGCCGTAAGCGGTTGCCCGCTGTGCTGATGGAACTATGTCCGCGACAAAGGCGCGCTGAACCCCCTCATTGATGCCGTCAAAAACTCCGTAGGCCGCGAATAACAGCCACACATGAATAGGCGATGATGCAAACGCGAACCCGATATAAACCAGGGCGAAAATGAGGTAGCTAACCGCGATGGTCTTGCGCCGGCCTATCCTGTCCGAGAGAATCCCGGCTGGATAACTCGTCACGGAATAGACCGCATTGTAGAGCAGGTAGATCATGGTGAGGTATGCGATGGCCACGCCCAGCTCCTGCGCACGCAGGATCAGAAAGGCATTGGTGAAATTGCCCAGCACGAAAAAAAGGGACACGACCAGATAGCGGTAGAAATTTGGATGAAGGTCCCGGAAGCGGAATTGAAAGACAGCCTCGAGACGCTCAGGCTTGATCTCCTTTACCCAGAAAATAATCACGATCAGGCCGAGCAGTGCAGGAATAACTGCCCAGTAGAACAGACTTCGGAATGCACCCTCATCCCCGGGATACATATACCTTAGCAGAAGGAATGCCAGAAGCGGGCCGATCACCGCGCCCAGGGTATCCATTGCCCTGTGCAGGCCAAAGGCCCTGCCCATGCTGGCCTCGGAAGCCGAGTCAGCTATAATGGCATCCCGCGGTGCGGTGCGCACGCCTTTGCCAACCCGGTCCAGAAACCTGAACCCCAGCACCATGCTCCATACCCGGGACAGCCCGAGCAAGGGCTTGGACAGCGCGGACAGGGAATATCCAGCCAGGATGAGGCCTTTTCGCTTTTGTATCTTGTCAGAGAACCATCCGGAAAAGGCCTTGAGAATGCTGGCAGTGGACTCCGCTATCCCCTCAATAAGGCCGATAGCCGCAGGACCGCCGCCAAGACTTTTTATCAGGACAGGGATATAAGGATATATCATCTCGCTCGAGATGTCGGTGAAAAGGCTTACAACCCCCAGCGAGATGATATTACGGCTGAGCCGTGGCCGGGTCTTTTGTCCCTTTGACAGGCTGTCCTTCATGGAAGGGGATGTCGTGTTTTAAAATTCTGAAACCGCTTAGCGAGGTCCTTGCCGCTTTCCTTGGAGAGGCCTTGTTTCTGAAAGTATTTATCCAGTTTCTTCAGACGCAGGCTTGGCTTGGGATGAGTGCTGAGGAATATCTTGAGCTTTTCCCCCGGCTTTTTCTCCGCCTCTTTCAGCTTCTCGATGAATTGGTAAAGCCCATACGGGTTATAGCCCAGGCGGGCCGCGTTCTTGCATCCGAATGCATCAGCTTCATATTCGTCTTCTTTGCTCAGGCCCTTTGTTACCAGGTTGTCCCAGGACGCATCCACCAACTGCTCTATCATGTCCTGCTGACTCGAATCCACCTGCGCGGCCTCAAGTGCGACGATCGCGGTCGCGCTATAGAGGTGTGATTTCTGTATCTCCTTGATGACATGCTTCCGGCTGACATGCGCTATCTCGTGGCCAAGAACCCCGGCAAGCTCAGCCTCGCTCTCAAGCCGATTCAGCAGGCCCCTGGAGATGAAGATGTATCCCGCGGGAGCAGAGTAGGCGTTAACATTATCCGTGTCCAGAATGGCGAAGCGATACTTTATGTCCGGCCTTGTGGAGTAAGGCACAAGCGAGCGTCCAACCAGGTTGATATAGTCTGTCCAGGCCCGGTCCTTCCAGACCCCGAAGTTGCCGGCAAGACGCGCCGCTATCATGCGGCCCAGCTTGTGCTCCTCTTTATACTTCATGGGACTGGCCGCCTTGGCAAGGTGTTTTCCAGCCTTGAGCGCTTTATCCAGGTCAATATCTCCAATATTGATCTGCGAGTCCGCGCGGCTGAAAAGGAATACTACTGCCATGCTCGCGCCGATGATCCCGAAAACTCTCGCTCTTATCATGACTTTCTCTCCTTGCCCTTCTTCTGGTAAGGACCCAGCCCGGCCCCTTCAAGGAAACTCTTTACCTGTTCAGGCTTAACCTCGAATTCCTCCATCCAGCGCACTGACTCCCAATCGTACACCTTATCCATCTTCCCTTCCCTATCCATTCCGCGCACACCCGCAACATCGGTATGCCGGACATCATCCTCATACTCCGGTTCCGAGGCCGAAAAGAGTCGCCGGAAGATGCCCCAGAAATCATCCTCATCCTCGATCTCTTCCTCGTGGCTTTTTTTATCCTTCGCAATCAGCACCGGCGGCCGCGTATCATCAGCGTTTAGAACTCGATCGGCTCCCGTAACAAGGAGCGTTGTCAGGAAGAATATCCCTGTCATCATCCCTGTCGAGAATCTCCATTTACTCATCCTTGTTCCCCTTCTCTTGTTCGTTTGAGCTAATAATCTGCGCCACAAGATTCGTGATGAGCACTAATTCAAGGTCGCCATCCTCACTCGCGGCGCCTTGTAAGTTATTATAACAGGCCAGGCATTCGGTTGCCAGGGTCCTTGCCCCCGCGGCCTTCGCATCGGCTATCCGGGCTCTGGCCATATCCCTGGCCAGATCGGGGTCAAAGAGATTCAGCCCTCCGCCCGCACCACAGCAGGGTGCTTCCAGGCCTTGCTCATTCATCTCCACAACTTCCAGGCCAAGCCCTCTTAATACCTGGCGCGGCTCTTCTATGATATTACACCCTCGTCCAAGATGGCAGGGATCGTGGAATGTGACCGGCTCCGGAATATCTCGAGCCTTCAGGTCAGCCGGAATTTTTTCAAGCAGGATTTCAATGATGTGCTTCACCTCAATCCTTCCGGAAAGCTCAGAGCTCGCTCCCAGCTTCTTTGCGCAAAGCGGGCAGACAGCTATCAGCTTCTCTGGCCCGGCCGCTAACAGCCTCTCTACAAGGTCGCTCTGATACTCAAGGCCCATTGTCTCGGGCACACCCCCACAGCAGACCTCCTCTATGCCGGTTACTGAAAGCCCGAGTCTGGCCATCAGGTCAAAGAGTATGCTCGCGCGCTCAGGCTCAACCCGCTCCCGGCAACCGAGAAACAGGATATATTCCGCATCCGGGTTCCTCGGCCATTCCCTGACCTTTTCCTCGCCTTTTTCGTCGTAGATGTTTCCGAATCTTTCAAGATTCTCCATCGCCCTGTGGCAGGCCTTGGGAAGTGCTTCCGGCCTGGTGCGCCGGATCATGCTCCGTATGTGCATGGCCATCTTTGAGACTGGGACATCCTCCGGGCACGCGGACTCGCACTGGCCGCAGACCGCACAGAGGAATATGCTCTCGCTATCAGCGAAGAACTCTGGCTGAGACCTGCTTGCGCATACCGCGATATGTTCCGGACCCAGGAATCTTCCCCCGGATAGCTGGCTCACCCGGCAGTGGTCTTGACATATACCGCAGTTGATGCAATTCTCAAAAGCGAAAAGCAATTCATCTTCCTCTACCGAAAGCGGCTCTATGCCGTCCTCGCGGAAATACTCTATGAAGGTCCTGGCCTGATCCTTCTTGCCACGGGGAATCAGTGCCCTTAGAATGTGCAGGCCGAAGTTATACCCCAGTACGGCCAGCGATTTGAAGAGTTTTCTATCAATAGATACGGACATATGCTTATAACCTCATTACCTTTTCCGCGAAAGAGAATGATATGTCTTTTTCAAGAGAAGCGCATCCTTCTCAAGCGTCGGACTCTCGCAGATACAAACCCCTTCCACCTTATAGTCGAGCAAAGCCCTGAGCAGGTCCTTCCAATTGAACCTTGAATTCTCCAGCTCCAGGTGCCTGCGTTCGCCCTTGGCCGTAAATTCAATACCAGATACATGTATGTGCATGTTCTTCAGGATGCCGGCTCCCAGCCCTTTCTTCAGGGCATCAAGAACCTCGCAGAACTCTTCATAGCTATTATACCTTCCATTAGTGCGTGCGAAAAGGTGGGCGAAGTCAATACACGGAAGCACGCCCTTGACCCTCCGGGAGAGCTCTATCAATTCCTCCAGGCTTCCGAACTGGCTCGGCTTGCCGGTCAGCTCCGGCCTGACCGCCACCTTGACCCTGTCCTTCGCGAGAATCGCGAGTATACTTTCGAGCCTTGCCGCGACCTCGTTGAAAATCTCCCGCTCGTCCCTGCCCTGATAAAATGCCGCGTGAAAGGTGATGCTCTCTGCTCCACAAAGGGACCCGACTCGCGCGGTGTCCAGCACCCGCCTGATACTTGCGGAAACCTTCTCTGGCTCTTTGGAACAGAGGTTGATGTAGTAAGGCCCGTGCGCTGTGAGCCGAATGCCTGTCTCTCTTGCGGCGTCCCGCACTGCGGCCGCAGAATTCTCGCTCATCCGCACCCCGCGGACAAACTCAATCTCCATGCAGTCAAGACCAAGACGCTTGACCTCCCTCACGCCCTGCTCCGGCTTCTTGCCCTTCGCGGACACCGGTATCCCGGCAGGTCCGAAATGTAGTCCTTTCATTATCCCAGCCTCAAGATAAAATCAGGCAAAACTTCTTGCAGGTAATATTTTACCAGATCAAAGCGATTGATTGCCATGAAAAGGCCGGTGATGACAAGGAGAGATCCAGCGCCGATCTCTATTTTGCGAAAATGGTTCTTGATTCTCTCAAATACCCGGAAGAATTTATCCACCAGCACTGCTGTGAGAAAGAATGGCAAGGCCATGCCAAGCGAATAAAAGACGAGTAGCATGATGCCCCGGCCCAGCGTGTCTTCGCTCACGGCCAGTGTGAGGATTCCCCCGAGGATCGGTCCTACGCACGGTGTCCAGCCAAAAGCAAAAGCAATACCCAGTATAAAAGCGCGAAATGGCCCGCCCGGCTTCACCGGCTCTTGGATGCGCTTTTCCTTATAAAGGAGCATGATCTTGAAGAGACCGGCCACATGCAGGCCAAGGATAATTATGATGATCCCGCCCACCCGGATCAGGATAGGCTTGATGCCGGCAAGGGCCTGCCCAAGCACGGATGCGGCCGCGCCGAAAGCGATGAAGACCATAGAAAACCCGAGGATAAAGCCGATGGATGTTATGATTATATCCGGGTTCAAGCGGCTTCGGCCCTCGGTCTCTCTCATCTCTTTCAGAGACTGGCCTGACATAAATGAGATATATCCTGGCACGAGAGGCAGGACGCATGGTGTTAGAAAAGAAAGTAATCCGGCTAAAAAAGCGACCGCGACTCCCGGAGCGCCTGATGACATCATAAGAATCCTCAACCAATAAGATACTCCAATCGCCCGTGATCTTCAAGCTCGGCTTGAGGTGATTAATAAATAAAAATTGACTTGGCCTGCCAAAATGTTTTAATGTCTTGATACCATGGGTTTTGAGTTCAAGACGAAGCTCGGTCTTTCCGGCGCTGTGTCCGTGACCATAGGCGGCGTGATAGGCGTTGGTATCTTCGTCATTGTGGGTCCCATGGGTGCAAAGAGCGGGGGCTGGCTTCCCGTGGCCATACTTGTCGCGGCCTTGCCTGCTATCTTCGGGACCATTGTTTCCGCGGCGCTGGGCTCCACTATTCCGGCTGATGGCGGAGCATATCAATATAGCCGAAAGCTTATGAACAGGGCCTTTGGAGCGGCCGCAAGCATCTGCGTTATTCTCGGGGCATTCGGCGCAATGGGAATAGTTGCGGTGGGCGTGGCCGACTATTTGCGCATTTATTTTCCCGGTCTTCCGCGCATGGTCGTTGCCATGGGCATAGTGATTTTCGTCTTCGCCATCAACCGGGCAGGTGTCCTTGCAACTGCATGGTTACAGATTCTACTCGTGGCCCAACTGATAAGCGCGCTTTTAGTTCTAGTGGTTGCCGGTATTGTGAATGGAGGCACGCCGGATTTCGCGGCTGGCCTGCCATCAGGTGTGCCCGGGTTCTCAGAGGCCGCGATCATGGCCGCGCTTTGCTACACGGGTTTCAATATCATCGGCGAACTCGGGGACGAGATCAAGGACCCGAGGCGCAACATTCCACTCACCATCATCATCGGGCTCTCGATCATCGCGATTTTCTATGTAGGCATGGGCTGGATAGTTTCCGGCAACCTTTCACTCTCCGAGATGCAGACGAGCAAAGTGGCCGCAGTGGACACGGCGCTCAGGGTTCTTCCGGCCTGGTTCGTCCATTACATCAATATCGCCGCACTGGGTGCGGCCGCGACCTCTATCAACGCGGCGTTTCTTGCAATTCCACGGGAGTTCGTGGCGCTTGCGGGCGATGGCTTTCTGCCCAAGCGGTTTCTTGCATTCAATCGTAAATCCCAGACCTTCACCTTCGCTTTACTGGTTGTGCTTGCCATCGGGCTTGCGCTTGTGGCGCTTGACCGCCCGATAGCTGAATACAGCATCATGGCCGTTGTGGGCTTATACCTTGCAAACGGCGTCATCTCGGTCGGATGCCTCATGCTCTTCAGGCGCTTCCCTGATAAGGTCGCAAGCTCGCCGCTCTCGCTCAAGCCCGGCTGGCTCAAGCCATGCAGTGTTATCTCCGCCATCTTCTCGGTGGGCTTCGGTATTATGGGTATGTACTTCGAGCCGATAGTGGCCGCGGTCTTTATCATCGTGGGCGGGCTGATGGGAGTGCATATATACCGAGTGCATCGCAAGGCACGATCATAGTTGCGCCCTGGCCGTTAATTGTATCTCCTGTTTTATTCCATGTTCTCCGGCCAGATGGCTTTTGGATTGTATGATTTATCGAGCCAGCCGACCCTGCGGAACCAGTCAATTGTATCGCGCATTCCCTCTCGCACATCCGGATAACGGTATACATATCCCGCTTCTTTGGTTTTTTTATTTGATATCCAGTAACTCGAAGACATGTAGGTTGCGGACCCGACCTCAAAGACCCTGATCCGCGGCACGCCGAACCTTTGCTCCAGCATATACCAGAATCCCGCGGCCCAGATCATGAAGGGGCGTAGCCATGTCTGCCTGATGATGGGGACTGATCCCATCCTTCTGCCGAGAAGCAGGGCCAGGTACCTGATGAAATCCTCATAGGAAATTACACTATCGTCCACTATGTTGTAATCCTCCCCCAGCGCGAAATCCTTGTCCGCAATGTAATGCGCGAAGCCAACCATGTCATCTATGTGCACTGATGTGGTGATGTAATTGGCCGCGTCTCTCGGAATTCGAGGCAGGAAGCCTTTGTTTATTGTTATCAGTATTCCTCCGTGGCCGTAATCACTGCCTGGCCCGTAAAGTGGAGCCGGCCTGACCACTGTCAGGGGCAATCCCTTTTCCCTGTGATATTTCCAGGCGATCTGCTCCTGTTTCCATTTGGTCACGGAATAATCATTGACAAGGTTGGTGCCAGTGGGTTCATTCTGTTCAAAGGGGGTATTTTTGGGCGAGGATGTATAATCTTCGGTAAATGGTATGTTACACTTTCCACTTTTTGCGGTGTATGGTTTTCCAAAGATTCCGCATGTGCTCCAATGGATGAACCGCTTCAGGCTTTTCTGCTCTATTGCAAGGTCCACAAGGTTGCAGAAGCCGTCAATATTGACCTTCACCAGAATTTCCATGGGCGCGGAATAATCATACAGCGAGGCCGTGTGAAATATATGGGTGACTGGCTGATCGAAGAGTTTTTTCAGGCTTTCCTTGTCGGTCAGGTCCGACGGGATAACCTGGCAGTTCGGGTGCGAAAAATCAATGCCCTTGTTCTTGAATATCATCTTGTTTTTCGGATGCTCGAACGCCCTTGCCAGGTCCGTGGCGATGACCTTCTGCCCGTCATCACATAATTTTTTTACCAGCCCAGCACCAGTGAAGCCGCAGGCACCAGTTACTAAATTCAATCTTTCTGTTTCCATTTTTTCCTCCATGCCTCCCTTATTCTTCATACTATTAAATTCTCTGTGTCTCTGTGGTTTATAATTTTGTTTTTATCAGCCCAGTTTCATCTCGTGGATGTAGTCTGCTGAGCGGTTTGCGAAAGCCATGATGCTTACCATGGGGTTCACGCCCAGGCATGTGGGGAATATGCTTGCGTCGCACACAAAGAGGTTCTTTACATCAAAGCTTTCAGAGTAAGGGTCAACCACTGCGTAACGGCGGTCTATGCCCATACTGCATGTTCCCATGGGATGAAATGCCATGGCTTTGACTTCCGAGGCTTTTAGCCCGCGTCTCAAGATTTCGTACACCTGCTTGACCGAGGTCATCTCCAGCATCCAGGGGATGTGGGGAAAGACCTTTTTAGCGCCAGCCGCGAAGAATATCTCTGCGTCGTAGGCAATACCCCTGGCGGCCTTCTTTACATCTTCCCGGATCATGTTGTAGGTGATCAATGGTAGGCCCCTGAGTCCGGGACGGACCCGGCCGCGGGTTTCATCAAATACCATGGTGCCGAAGAACACGATATTCCTGTAATGGAACATTAGATCCTTGGCCTTTTCGCCGAAGTAGGGAAACATTGGTGAGGCGAGCGGAGGGATAGTAAAGGCTCCCTCCAGCATGATTCCCTCGTCAATGAATTCATCCACATAAACGCTCTGGGGCACACCGAGCCAGGCGTTAACCTCTTCGTCCATCAGGGCCGAGACTCCTACTCCGGGATGAAGACGGAGGTTTTTTCCCAGTTGACCCGATGAGTTCGCAAGCTTGTTTTTCATAAGCATCAGGGGAGAATGAATCGCGCCTGCGGCCAGGACTACTACCTTGGCCATCACGGAGAACTTGTGTTTGGCCTTGTTTGTATCGCGTTCCAGGATGTGGCCATCCACTCCGCAGGCTACGCCGTTTTTCACCAGAATCTTCTCGGCCCTGGCATCGCAATAGACCCTTGCGCCGTGCTCCATTGCCATGGGAACATAATTAACGCTGGTGGGCTGTTTTGCACCAGAAGGGCAGCCCATTACGCACACGCCGCAACCGCGACAGTCCTTTGCATTGCGCATCAGTGGACCGCCGGAGTAGCCCAGCTTTTTAGCTCCGCGCAGAACTATCTCGCCGTTCTTGCCCATGTTCCCGGAGTTGACAGGTGCGACATTTATGATCTTTTCCACACGCTCAAAATAGGGCTGCATCTGGTCCGGCTCGATTCCCTCTATCCCGAATTCCCTGCGCCAGCGCCGCAGTATTTTATCCGGGGTGCGAAAGCATGTGCCGGAATTGATCGTAGTTGTTCCGCCCAGACATCTCCCTATCGGAAACGGAATAAGCGGCCTGCCCAGAGCAACAGTCGCGCCAAAGCCTCGATACATTCTAGAAAAGGTCTGAATCACACTGCGGTTGAAATCCTTGGTAGTGTAATTACCGCCCTCTTCAAGAAGAACCACGGAATGACCGGCTTCGGCCAGCTCCTTGGCCACAACCGCGCCGCCAGCCCCGGAACCAATCACGCAGACCTCCGCACTCTCCTTGACCTCCTGAGAGATGTCTTTCCCCTCATAAATCATGGGGCCACCTCAATTCCCTCTGCCTCTTCCCCTGAAACCTTCTGCAAGCACTCCTCCTTATACCCGATCTTTTCCCAGATACGGGGGTCATTGTAAAAGAAGGCCATGAAAAGTGCCTTCAGCCCCATAAAGGCAAAACGGCGCAACATGAAACGACTCCTTTCCCAGCTTTCAAGATACATGGTCTGTTCATTTGCGCTCAGCCGGCTGAAGGGCTTGAACTTGAGGGAAAAGAAGAAAGGCGATATATTCCATAGCCATAGCACTGTCAATAACCCGCGTCTGGCAAAAGGTATTCCTTTCACCTGCTTGAGCATCGTGTCGGTAAGCCCGATGTCCGCGGCACCGGGATAATCAGGGCCCCCGGCGGGAATTATCCGGTCCGCCAGATCCTTGAAAATTCTTTCCGAGCGAACGCCCAACTGGACTTGTCCCCGAGACATCAGCACCACCTCCTTGATAGACTATTTTTTACTACACCCCTAAAATGGTGTCAAGTAGATTTTTCTCGTGAAGTTCACCCAATAATTAGCCACTAATTTGAGATTCCTTTTTTATTTCAATGAGGTAAGGTTTTCAACAAGTGAAAATGGGGGAACTTTTATCTGGAATAAAAGGACCTCCCGGGATAGAATTTTAAAAAGATATTTTTTAATTCCCCAATTCTATCAAGGAGGTCCGTTAATGATTATACACCAGATTGGCAGGAAATTGCGACAGGATCGGGATAAATTGGGGTGTGCGACATAAATGGTGACTTTTTTCATTCTCGGCCGTAGGGGCGCTGCTT
>CAZOMR010000081.1:0-12481 GCA_964580655.1 uncultured bacterium | reverse complement strand
GTGATATTGCTCACAAAGATGTCCAGGTATCCGTCATTGTTGAAATCAGCGGCAGAGAGGCCTGAGCCGTTAAAGACCTCGCTTAGCCCCATGTTAGCGCCGATGTTCTCGAGGGTTCCGTCTCCCTTGTTGCGGAAGAATGAGTGAGCCCTGGCAAAGTTGTTCACTACCAGGTCCAGCCAGCCATCATTGTCAAAGTCAGCCCAGAGCGCGCTGTAAGAGGCATTGTATTTTCTGTCTTCAGGCGTGCTGTCTATCTTTTCATTGTCCACGCCAGCCTTTCTGGCGAGCTCCGTGAATCCTTCCCCGTGTTCATTGTGATAGAGCCGGCAGGGCTTGGCCACATTTGTGACAAAGAGGTCAGGAAAGCCATCATTATCATAGTCCCCCCATGCCGCACCGGGGCTTGAGAATTTATCCTCGCTAAATATCTCGGGAAAAACAGGGGAGAATGTCCAATCTCCCTGATTGCGCAAGAGCATATTGGGCTTGTCACCGTGTGCGGCGAAGAATATGTCCAGGTATCCGTCCCGATCGTAATCAGCACAGACTAGCATATACGCGGCTTCCAGTACCGGGATTCCGGAATTCTTGCTCAGGTTTTCAAAAGTGCCGTCTCCAGCGTTCCGGAGAATAACGGGCAAATCATTTGCCAAAACGAGGTCCAGGTGTCCGTCGTTATCAAAGTCTCCAAAGATTCCTCCACGCCGTATAGGGACGCCTTTCAAGCCAGCTATTTCAGTCACATCTATGAACTCCCCCTTCTGGTTATTCATGAAGAGCATTAAATTCCTGGAGCCTGTGACGAGAATATCATCCCAGCCGTCGTTGTTGTAATCACAGAGGGCCGCGCCTGAATCATTTTCTTCGACCTCGCCTGTAACGCCTGTTTTTTCCGCGGCTTTCTCAAAAGGGAGAACTGTCTCCCTGGCATAAGGATTTATCACTTGAAAAGCCCTTTCCTTGATAACCTGCTTGCCGTCCGGATTAACCAGTTTGATGTTAACCAGCCCTTCTTTGAGTCTGGGCACGATCAGGGTAATGTGCTTGTCGTCTTCTACCATCACACCCGGGGACAAAAACTCATCAAGGAACACCCTGGCATGAACCTGGAACCCGGAGCCTTGAACTCGCAGGATGCAAATCTCGTCCGCATTGACCTTCCCGGGCCTGACCCGCTCAATAGTTGGTGCAGGGGCTTCTTTTTTGCAAGCACCGAAGAGAATCGCCATCCCGAAGAAAAATCCGAGACCATAAAGGATCAGCTTGGTCCGCATGAGAATTCCTCCTTCCAGATGATAGAATATTTTCAGGTTTACCAGAGAGGCCATCCTGGTGTAAAAACAATTATAACATAAGTTCTTTTGATCCAGGAAGCACCCGGAAATTTTGTGCTTGTCAACTGAACACGAATTCAGGTAAAATCGGCAAGAAAAATCAAGGGAGGTCATGAGAATGGAGATGGGCAAAAAGATTGTAATAGCGCTTTTGATTTCGGGACTTTTGTCTGCGGCCGCATGTTCGAGAAAGGTCGAGCGGCTGGAATGGATCAATGGAGAAGGCGCTGGATATGATGTGTCCGCACCAGTGCAGATCATCAGGGACAAATACGGCGTTCCGCATATAAAGGCTGAGAATGATGTTGATCTATTTTACGCGCTGGGCTACTCCATGGCCCAGGACAGATATTTCTACCTCGATCTTATGCGCAGGCTAGCCAAGGGTGATATTCTCGGTCTTATCGGCAACATTCCCTCGTACAAGAGCTACGACCTTGTCTCCATGATGAAGATCATAAGGGCACTTGATTACGAAGGCCAGGCCAAAGCCGGGATAGAAAATATGGACAAGGATGACCTCGAACTCCTTGTGGCTTTCACCAGTGGCATGAACAGATACCTGGATGATGCAGGTCATACCATTCCTCAATACCAGTTCTTCAAGACCGTGCCTGAAGAATGGCGGCCTGAGGATTCCCTGGCATGTGCAATGTTCTTCGGCCTCACAATGACATGGTCGAGCTTTTCCTATGAGTACTATTACACCAGGCTGGCCCGGGAGATCGGCCATGAGAAGGCTCGGCTTTTTCTGCATGATTATCCTGAGGATGCGCCGACTGCGGTTGAAGACTATGCCCCGCTAGCAAGAAACGAGCAGATACTGGACAAGGCCTTTTCCATGCTCGGCTTCGCGGGCAACTTGTGGACCAGTCCAGGCAGTAACAACTGGGTTGTCTCGGGTCAAAAGTCAGAATCAGGCAAGCCTATCCTCTGTAATGATCCGCATGTTCCCACGATCATTCTCACCTTCTGGTATCATGTTCATCTTGAAGGAGGATCATTTAATGCCATGGGCCTGATGTTTCCCGGCCTGCCTGTTTTCGGCACAGGGACTAACGGGACTATCTCCTGGGGCATTACCAACGCCAGGGTGGATTACATGGATATGGTCCGTGAGAGGATTAATCCTGCCGATCCTGATCAATACTGGTATGAAGGCGACTGGAGGCCCTTCCGGGTGGTTCGAGGGGACATGCCTGTCCGGGGCAAAAAGCCAATCCCTTACGAGGTCCGCTACAGCGAGCACGGCCCGGTTATTGATGAGAATCTCACTGGCTGGCCAGTGCCCACAGATGCCGCGGACGAAGTGTATTCCCTCCGGTTCCTGGATATGCAACTGGAGCGCTTCTTCCATGGATACCTGAACATCGCCCGGGCCAAGGATTGGAAAACCTTTACTGCCGCACTAAAGGACAAGGCCAGGGGACCTGTTGCCTGGAACCATGTATATGCGGATGTGCACGGGAACACGGGATACTACCTCTCAGGACTCGTGCCACTTCGCAAGGACAATCAAGGCATATATGCCAGAAAGGGCTGGGAGAAGGATGATGAATGGCAGGGCTATGTGCCTTTCGAGGAACTGCCGCATATTTTCAATCCGAAGAAGGGCTTTATCGCCACGGCCAATAACAAGAACACGCCAGAGGATTACCCTTATTATGTTTCCGCAAGTTATGATGTCCCCAGCAGGGCGGCGCGCATCACCGAAGTGCTGAAAGGCAAGGATGTGCTGGGGATCGAGGACATGAAAGAACTGCAGTACGACCACGCAGTGATGAGCGCACGCAGGTTCGTTCCGGTAATTATAAACGACCTGGATAATGATCCGGATGAAAAAATTCAGATCGCGGTCCGCGAGCTTGAGACATGGCGCGAAGGTAACTATGTAGCGGAGGTCAATTCCATCGGGACTTCTATTTACAAGGCTTTTATACCCAGATTCAGCCGGGCTATCTTTCTGGATGATGTGGGAAAGCTCATCATGAGCCGGTTCGGCTTTACAGGCATGGACAAATTCGCGCTTCCAAAGATCATTGATGAGCCGGATAGCATCTGGTACGATGACTCGGCCACACCAAAGCGGGAGTGCCGGGCCGACATAGCCCGAAGAGCCATGCTGGAGGCCATCGCGGACCTGGAGAAGAAAGCCGGCAAGAATCCTGATTCATGGAAATGGGGAAACCTCCAGACCGCATACATCTATTCCCCTGTCGGGTTTGTGCCGTTCTTCGGCAGGGATCACCGGATCGGAAGGTATCCGCACGGCGGCACTGATGAGACAGTGGACAATGCCGTCAGTTTCTTTGTTCCGTTTTTCAAGTATGTCTACCTTGCAGGCCCGAGTTCCCGGTTTATCGTGGATATGAGCGACCCTGCATGCGCTTACTTCAACTCCAATACAGGAAACAGCGAGAATATCAAAAGCGGGCGCATGGGCAACATGACAGAATACTGGGTCCACGGCCGGTACGCCCGGATGAGCATGAATCAGGAAGACTATGAAAGAGAGGCCATGGGAAAGTTGATCTTGAAACCGTAAAAAAACGGTCAAGGGGATAATAAGGGATTGCAACTTGTGCCGATTCAAGCTAATCTCAAAGAGAGGTGAAAGAATGAAGGCATGGAGAAGAGAAAGGGTTTTAGGCTTTTGTCTTTGTGCGGGCTTGATCATATCTTCGCCCGGAATCATCCGGGCAGAGACATTTCAACAACAGCGCAACCGGTTCAGGGACGAAATCAAGTATAAGACCGAGGAACAGCTTGACAAGGACGGGCTTTATGTCGCGGTGATGTTTGACAAGGATAAGGGCCAATGGGATTTCCAGGTAAGCGATGAGGAAGCCGTGAGGATAAAAGAGCATCTACGAGAATACTTCTCCCTCTCGGACGAGACTCTTATTGCCGAGATGGTCCGGAGGATGAATTCCGGCGCCATCATTGTTTACAAGGAGTATTCACCGAACGCGGACGGCGTCAACCTCAAGACCACCTTCCTGAGCCCAAAGGTGCCTTACTGGGAGACGCTCACGGATATAAACGGCATCGAGAACCTCTTTCATGTCTATAACTTCAGCGTGGCCTTTGGAAAGAAGAGCCCGGTGGATACCTATGTGTTTCTCCAGACCCAGGGAACCTTCTGGGGCTTTACCAAGGCCGTGACTCTTCCCCTGATTTTCCATGCTGACGAGGCCCGGAGAACACTGGATTGGAGCATGCCTCCGGAGAAGGACCTGGTCCAGGCCGTGAATGAGCTTCCCGTGCTCACCCCTGGCAGGGAAAGCCTTGGAAATCGCTTCATTGATACCTGTCGGACCCACCCGATGTTCCAGGAGAAGGACGCAAGCGGAAAATATGTCGTGAGCGACGAGCAGATCATGCGCTGGCTTTCCGACAACATCCTTCACAAGGATTCGGAGTGCGATGTCAAGGACTGCTATGGTCGCTGGACGGTCTACGAGGATTTCGACCAATATAACCTTATCAGTTACTCGCTTATGACCGTGGTCAATATAGAGGCATTCATTCCACCGAATATCCCGGCGATCAGCCGCATGGTCAAGAAGTTCGCACAGATCATCTCGGATGAGGTCTCAGCCCGATACCTGCCTCTCTCCATGAAAAACTTCCGCGACCACACTCAGGCCGCGGCGCAGAAAGAAAAGTGAGCCGCCTCGGACTCATGCTCCTTCCGGGGATTTAGCCATGCTGAACCTGGTCTTTCTATGGCACATGCACCAGCCAAGCTACAAGGACCCTATCAACCGCGAGTATATCCTGCCATGGGTCCGCCTCCATGCCGTCAAAGGCTATTACGACATGATCCGTGTGATAGAGGAATTCAACGAGGCTCACGCGGTCTTCAACCTTACTCCGTCCCTGGTAAAACAGGTCCAGGATTATGCGAGTCATCAGTCCTATGATGCCTTCCATGAACTGAGCACACGGCCTGCCGAGGACCTTTCTCCGCCTGAGCGCATCTTTATAATTCGGAACTTCTTCATGTGCAACTGGGACACAATGGTCAGGCCACATTCTGAATATTTCCGACTCCTCAACAAGCGTGGAACCAGAGCAGGGCTTGACCTGCACCAGATCGAAAAGCGCTTTACTGATCAAGAAATCCGTGATCTACAGGTATGGTATAACCTCTGCTGGTTCGGCTTCAAGGCCAGGGATGACATCCCCGAACTGGAAGAACTCATCCGCAAAGGCCATGACTTTACCGAGGAGGAGAAGGTTCTCGTGATCTCGGCCCAGGAGAAAATTCTGAAAAAGCTCCTGGATTGCTACCGTCGGAATTCAGCATCGGGCCAGGTCGAGCTTTCAACAACGCCGTTCTATCACCCCATCCTTCCCTTGATCTACGACAGCCATCTCGCGCTTCGGGCAAACCCCAGGGTAAAAGTGCCGCGCTTTTCACATCCCGAAGATGCCCGCGCCCAGGTGGACATGGCGGTGGCCTATCACGAAAAGATTTTCGGACAAAAGCCCGCCGGCATGTGGCCCTCCGAGGGAGCAGTGGCACCGGAGCTGATCCCGATCTGGGCCGAGGCCGGCATTGAGTGGGTGGCAACTGACGAGGATATATTGCTTGAAGGCTTTCCCGCAAGAAAGCGGCCAGAGGACCTGCTCAAGCCCTACCTCGCCGAGTTCGACGGCAGGCAGGTAGCAATGGTGTTCCGCGACCGCATACTCTCTGACCTGATCGGCTTTACCTATTCTCGTAATCCAGCCGAGGTCGCTGTCTCGGACTTTCTGCGTCACCTTGAAGCGGCTAGAAGATCAGCACGGCGCGCAGGTATTGAGCACCCGCTCTGCGCCGTCATCCTGGACGGAGAGAATCCCTGGGAGTACTATCCGGAAAGCGGCAGAGATTTTCTTCGCACCCTTTATTCACGGCTCATAGAGGAGCCGAATTTCAATCTCACCACTTTCAAGGACTACCTTGCTGATCATCCAGCCAGAGAATTTCTCCCCCGGTTCAACACGGGTTCATGGATAAATCATAACTTCAATATCTGGATAGGCCAGCCGGAAGAGAACAAGGCGTGGGAATACCTGGAACAGGTGCGCAATGACCTGGAACGGCTGAGCGCACATGCGCCCCCGGACAAGGCTAGAGCCGCATGGGATGAATTCTATGCGGCCCAGGGAAGCGACTGGTTCTGGTGGTACGGCGACGACTTCTCTACGGACACGGACGCGGAATACGACCAGCTTTTCCGCACACACCTCCGAAACTCCTACCGCATCCTCAATGAGAGGCCCGCTCTTTTTCTGGATGAGCCCGTGATCTTCGACCACCCTGTAAGGCTGACCGAAGAGCCAATGGGACTTATCTCTCCCGTGATTGACGGAAGGGTTACCAACTTCTATGAATGGCATGAAGCCGGATGTCTTGACCTATGCAAGATCCAGGGAGCGATGTATCAATCCCTGGCATTCTTTGAAAAATTCTACTTTGGGTTCGACCTGGATCACCTCTACCTGCGTTTCGACCCCACCGAGCCCGAAGCGGATGAGCCTGATCTTCATGTCCGGGTCCGATTTCTGCATCCCCTGGAACAGGTGCTGTTCTTTCCGCTTCGCGTTTCAACCGATCAGCCTCAGCGTTTCACACATCACATCCTTACGGAAGAGGGCCAGTTCAGCCTCGGACATGAGCTGACAAGCATCCGCGCGGAAAGAATCATCGAACTGGCCATTTCTTTCGAGGATCTGAATTTAAAAGCAAACGACGAGGTGGCACTGGTGGTGGAGCTGGTGGAAAGAGATATTGAGAGAGCGCGCTATCCGCGGGACGGTTATATTTCTTTTGCCGTGCCGGACGAAAACTTTGAGATACGAATGTGGAGTGTCTGAACCTGATGTCGCGGGCAACCCTGATTCTCGCAATCCACAACCACCAGCCTGTGGGAAACTTCGACCACATCTTTGCAAAAGCCTTTCGCGAATGCTACGCGCCTTTTATCGAGACGCTTGCCGACTATCCGGAGGTTCGCATTGCCCTGCATTACTCCGGCTGTCTCCTGGAGTGGATAGAGGATCACGAGCCAGCTCATGTGGATATGCTCAAGAAGCTCGTGGAACGCGGCCAGGTAGAGATTCTTGGCGGCGGATATTATGAGCCGATCCTCTCGGCTATACCGGAGCACGATGCCTTGCTCCAGATTCAAACCTATGCAGAACACCTGGAGAATGTATTCGGAAAGCGACCCAGTGGAATCTGGCTCCCTGAGCGCGTCTGGGACCCGTGTCTGCCGCGCCTGCTTTCTCGCGCAGGTGTTCTTTACTCTCTCGTGGATGATTCACATTTTATCTATGCCGGCCTGCCACAAAACCAGATATGGGGCCGATTCATCACAGAACGCGAAGGCCATGCAGTATCCCTGTTTCCCATTGACATGAAACTGAGATACTGGATACCTTTCAGGGAACCTGGGGAAAGCATCGCTTACCTGAAAGCCAGGTCCAAGGATAGTCCAGAATTCGCGGCTGTTTACGGGGATGATGGTGAGAAGTTCGGCGTCTGGCCCGGCACAAGGGAATGGGTATACGAGAAGGGCTGGCTCCGGAGTTTTTTTCAGGCTTTGACCGAAAACCGCGAATGGCTCCGCATTATAACCTTGAGTGAATACCTTGCCTCTGCACCGCCACGCGGCCGCGTTTACATCCCCCCTGCGAGTTACGAGGAGATGATGATATGGGCTTTGCCTCCGAAGCTCTCAAGCCGGCTTGAGAGATTCATCCTGGAGCTCAAAGAAGAAAACCGCATGGAAGAGCTGGCACCACTTGTGCGCGGTGCGGCCTGGGATAATTTTCTCATACGCTATCCCGAGGCGAACCTGATGCACAAGCGAATGATCCGGGTGAGCGAGAAGATCAAGAGGGCAGAGGAAGAGGAGGGTATACAGGATATTGAAGAAGCGCGAAAGTGCCTCTTTCGCGGGCAGTGCAACTGCGCATACTGGCACGGCGTGTTCGGTGGAATCTACCTCAATTACCTCCGGCACGCGGTCTATGAGAACCTGATCGAGGCCGATGTCATGATAGAAAAAAAGCGCAACCCCGGCACATGGCTCTCCATGGAGCGAGCCGATTTCGACCGCGATGGCCAGGAAGAAATTCTGCTGGACACGGACAAGCTCGGCGCATACATTCATCCCGCTAAAGGTGGAACCCTTTTTTACCTTGAATACAAGCCGGCCAGGTTTTGCCTGAGCAATGTGCTTTCCCGTAGCCACGAGGCATACCACGAGAAGATTCAGAACGCCTGTGCTGGCGAGATCGGCAGGCCCCTCAGCATCCACGAGCGGCTTGCGAGCAAGGAAGCGAACCTGGAGCAATACCTCGTATACGACAGGTTTCCCAGATACAGCTTTCTCGACCATTTCGTCACAGGCCCCATCCGCATTGAGGATCTTATCCGGGAGGATTACACAGAGCGAGGTCACTTTGCCTCCGGCGCCTTTCAGGTGAAGGAGGACATGGCAGGTCGAAGGTTTGCCATGATTACACTTGCCCGCCAGGCAACCGTGGACCTGGATTATGGCGATCTCTTGCTTGAGATGCGAAAGTCCTTTGCTTTCGAGTCAAGGTGGTCCGGACTGGGCGTGGAATATGAGTTGATAAATCTCTCTCAAAAAAAACTTGTCTGTGATTTTGCGGTGGAGTGCAACTTCACACTGCTTGCCGGGGATAGTGAAGATCGCTATTACAGGATCAACGGCGAAAAGCCCGAGGAGTCTTTGATGAGGAGCATCGGAAGGCATGATGCCGTATATGAGATGGCCCTGGTTGATGAAGCTGTTGGCTTTCATATAGAGATGTTCTTCAAGCCGGAGGCCAGAGCCCTGTTTAGATTTCCCCTGGAAACCGTGTCCCGGTCAGAGGCCGGGTTTGAGCGGACCTACCAGGGCTCTGTCATCTGGGCAACTCATCCTTTGGAAATCGGTCCGGGCGAAAAATGGCAGTGGCAGATAGTCCTGAACATGGAAAAGGGCAGGTGATACCTTGTTGATCCTGGGCATTGATACCTCATGCGATGATACTGCGGCGGCAGTGGTTGAGGACGGCCGGAGGATTCTCTCGAATATCGTTTCCAGCCAGGATGAGATTCACATTCCCTTCGGAGGAGTTGTCCCGGAACTGGCCTCGCGGCAACATGTTGAGATGATCCTGCCGGTCACCCGCGCCGCGCTTGACCAGGCCGGGCTTGACCTGGACAGGATTGACGGGATCGCAGTAACCGCGGGACCCGGGCTTGTCATCTGCCTGCTTGTCGGGCTATCGGTCGCAAAGGCTATGGCTTTCACGCGGTCTGTTCCATTCACGGGTGTCAATCATCTGGAGGGACATCTTCTCGCGGTCTTTGCCGAAGGGAAGGATGTCCGGTTCCCCTTTATCGGACTCGTGGTCTCAGGAGGGCACACGAGCCTGTATCGCGTAAAAGAATTCGGCCTGTATCAAACCATGGGACAGACCCTGGATGACGCGGCTGGAGAAGCTTTTGACAAAGTAGCAAAACTCCTGGCCCTCGGATACCCCGGAGGACCGGCTATCGAGCGCATGGCAAAAGAGGGCAATGGCGAAAAAATCTCGTTCCCCAGGCCTTTGTTCGGGAAAGACAATCTTGAATTCAGTTTCTCCGGACTAAAGACCGCTGTCTTGAATTATATCGAGAACTGCCCGGACATCAAAAATGAGTGCGCGGACATTGCGGCCAGCTTTCAAAACGCGGTCCTGGATGTGCTTGTGCACAAGACTATGAGGGCCGCAAGAAAAACCGGAGACCGCGATGTCCTGATATGCGGAGGAGTTGCCCGCAACCAGAAACTGAGACAGAGGATGCAGGATGAATGCGATCAGCAGGGCATTCGCCTTCATATCCCGTGTCCGAAGCTCTGCACGGACAACGCGGCCATGATTGCATGCGCAGGCTACCACCGGCTGAAGAAAGGCCTGGCCAATGATTGGGCACTGAACGCCCGCGCTGTCTGGCCCCTGTGAGAAAAAATAATGGATCAAAAACGCGCCCGCACCACCATCAAGGGATACAAAGCCAAGAAGGCACTGGGACAACACTTTCTCACAAAGGAAAGGCTTTTGTGGCGGGTAGTGCAACTGGCAAGGGTCTCAGAAAATGACATTGTGGTGGAAATCGGAGCAGGCCCGGGCAACCTCACTCGGAAGCTCGCACAGCGCGCTAAAGTTGTTCATGCTATCGAGTTCGACCGGGATATGGCCGGGATACTTGCTCGAAAATTGCATGATGAGAACATAATGATAATCCAGGAAAACGCGCTCTTCTTTGACTACCGCAATCTCGCCGCGCCCGGAGAAAAGCTGAAGGTGGTGGCTAACCTCCCTTACAATATCTCGACTCAGATTATCTTCAAGCTCATGGAAACCCCGGAGCTGTTTTCATCGCTTCTTCTGATGGTGCAGAGGGAAGTGGGCCTCAGACTCGTGGCCGAGCCAGAGACAAAGGATTACGGAATACTCTCGATCTTCATCCAGATGAAGGCTGAGGCCCGGATAGTGCTTGAGCTGGGCCCGGAGGCCTTCCGTCCCAGACCAAGGGTTCACTCCACACTGGTCCGGCTGAGCCCGCTTGATGAGCCTCGCGAGAAACTCGCGAATGAAGAATTCTTTCGGAAGGTGGTTCGCGCGGCTTTCTCTAAAAGGCGCAAGACCCTGCGAAACTCCCTTGCCAAGTCCGGCCTGGGTTATGAGCCGCAGGACATATCAGATCATCTGAGGGCATGCGGCATTGATCCGGGGAGAAGGGCCGAGACATTGAGCCTGGCAGAGTTTGCAAGGCTTGCAAATTATTTGTTCCCAAAAAAAGGCGAGAGAGGATGAGGCAAAGGGTATTCTCGATCCTGATCGTGTTCATGTCCCTTGGTTTACCTGCGCTTTTAAGCACTGCCGCGGTTTATTATGGACAGAGTTATGATTTTCCGCTTCAGGATGACGAGGATAATTGCATGGAGATACTCATTGAGATTATGCCATGCGCAGGCGAGTCGGAGCTGAAGGTTGACCTGGGACTTGTCAGCGCGGCTCGAGCAATAGCGAACATGCTGTCATTCAATCCCTTGCTTGCAACAAGGAGGCCTTCACCGGAGTTGATCCGGAAGAAACTCCGCGAGGCCGGGATAGCCGAAAACCGGTTCTATTTCAACTACACTCTGTATCAGCCCGGGGGGGAACTCCGGCCTTACCTTGAAAACCAGGTAAAGGCCATGGCGGACAGGAACCCTTATACACATGTGGGCGTCGGAGTCTCGAAGCCCGGATCAGCCGCGCCTTTCCTTGTAGTCATCATGTCAGAGCGGATGGTCCAGATAAAGCCTTTTCCGAGTGATGTCTCTGTCGGAGATCGCCTGGAACTGGAAGGAAAACTCACAGGCCCTGGCACAGGCCTGAAGGCCGCGGCGCTCTTGACCCCTCCATCGGGAAAGGTCCTCCGGGTGCCCTTATTGCGAGACCGCGAGGAATTCTACGGCATGATTCCGTTTTCTTATGGCCAGGGCACCTACCGGCTGGAGATCACGGTAAGCGGAAAAGGCAAGGCCGCAGTAGCATCCATCCTGGAGATCAGTGCAAGCGGGGAAGGCGCAGGATCAGAGAAGGGCGTGTTCAAGCTGGATTTCGATGATAAGATTTATACCGAGCCCGGCGAGGCCGAGGCTGATGTGATCCGGATGGTCAATCAGGTAAGAGTGCGAGAGGGTCTAAAGCCTTTGCGGGAAAATTCCAGGCTGACTGATATGGCGAGGGCCCACTCAAAGGATATGATGGAGAATGAGTATGTCGGTCATTTCTCGCCGGATCATGGTTCTGTGGACGAACGCGCAGGCAGGGCAGGAATGGGGTCAGCAACTGTGATGGAGAATGTAGTGGTCAACCCCAGTATCAAGAAGGGTGTGGAAGAGCTTCTCAAAAGCCCGGTTCACCGCAGGAATATCATAGACCCTGAATTCAACCGCATAGGAGTGGGAGTGGCCATCGCGAAAAAAGGAGACCAGACATGGTATTACATCACACAGGAGTTCGCGGATATACCCTAGCTGGTGGATTTAATTCATATCTCCTCTATCTCGTATTCAAACCTTCCCACACCGAATTCATGT
>CAZOMR010000080.1:0-12560 GCA_964580655.1 uncultured bacterium | reverse complement strand
TTTATGTCGCAGGCCCCAAAAGAAAAAATTCGCTATAATGGTATAATAAAAAGAATGAGCACGATGAGTACTCGGATAAAAGGCAAAAAAGTGGCTGTTGCCATGAGCGGCGGTGTGGACAGTTGTGTGGCCGCGTTTCTTCTGCAAAGGCAAGGGCTTGAGGTAGTTGGCCTCAATATGTATCTCGGCCAGACCGCGGCTGAGACATCCGGTGCCGAGAGGGCCGCCCGGGGTCTGGGTATAGAGCTTCATCGCGTCAACATGGAAGGGATTTTTGAAAAGGAGGTAATAGAGGTTTTTATCAGGGAATATCTTTCCGGCCGCACCCCCAACCCGTGTGTGCTTTGCAATCAGAGGATCAAATTCCAGGCTCTCTGGCAAAAGGCGCAGGAGCTAGGCGCATGCGCGCTCGCAACCGGACATTACGCCAGAATTGAAAGGTCTCCGGATTCAAGCGCATCTCGGCTTCTCCGAGGCCTTGATCCAGCCAAGGACCAGTCCTATTTCCTTTTCACCATGACACAACAACAACTTGGGAGAACCTTGTTCCCGCTTGGGAACATGAAAAAGAGCGAGGTGAAACAACTGGCCATAACAGAGGGCATCCCTGCGAGGGAAAGGAGTGAGAGCCAGGACCTGTGTTTTATCAGAGAAAAGAATCATAAGGATTTTATCCGAACGCGGGTCCCGGAAAGGGTTCTTCAGCCCGGAGAGATAGTGGATGAGCAGGGCAGGGCACTCGGAAAGCACCAGGGCATCTTCTGCTACACCGTGGGTCAGCGTAAAGGGCTCGGAGACCTCAAGGGCAAGGGCTATTATGTGCTGACCATTCGGCCAGAGCAGAACCAGGTTGTCGTGGGGCATAAGAGTGCGCTCCTTAAAGAAGACATGCGCCTTCGAGAAATCCACTGGATAAGTGATGAAGCGCATCCTGGGATCAACTCCGATGAATCTGGAGGAGAGCTTCAGGTTCAGATTAGATATAACTCCCCTCCCGCGCGTGCGCTTGTTCGCACTATTATGGATGGAAATGCTCATGTGAAATTCTTCGAGCCGCAAGCCGCGATTACACCCGGACAGGCCGCAGTATTTTTCAGGGGACAAGAGGTTCTAGGCGGTGGATGGATCGCGTAGCAAAGTGGCATTCATCACTCTCGGATGCAGGGCCAATCAATATGATTCCTCGGTCATGATGGCAGGGCTGGACCCGGAGAGATTCGAGGCCGTGGACATAAACCACGCGTCAGTCCAGAGAACCTGGAGCAACCGAGCAGATTTAATGGACTCCAAAGGACCGGCCAGAAAGGCTGAATTTTATGTCATCAATACCTGCACCGTGACCGGTAAAAGCGATTTCCAGTCCCGGCAGATGGTGCGCAGGGCCAGAACATGGAATCCAGAGGCCAGGATCATTGTCACAGGCTGTCTAGTGGAGACCAATCCAGAATCCTTGCACGGACTACCTTTTGATTACCTGGTCCGGCCTGATGAGCGCAGGCAGGTTGCCCGGATCATAATGCACGGGAATTACACAGCATCAAAAGACCCTGGATTCTTCTATCATCCTGAAGCCGGCATTCAGCACAGGACTCGTGCGCTTGTCAAAGTCCAGGACGGCTGTGATCTTCGCTGTTCCTACTGCACTGTGCCGCTGGCCAGGGGAAAAAGCAGGAGTCTTGATCCGGAAAAGGTAATCCACCAGCTTAAGTCACTTTTTCATCAGGGTTTTCTTGAAGCAGTTATCACAGGGATCAACCTCGGTGCATACGGCCGGGACATGGGCACAACCCTGCTTGAATTACTTCTGCGCATCGAGGATGAAGAGCAAGCCCCTCCGAGAATCCGGCTGTCATCCCTTGAGCCGCATGAAATCCGCCCTGATTTAATTGAATACCTGGGCAAATCCAGCCGCATCTGCCCGCATCTCCACCTTCCGCTTCAAAGCGGCGATGATCAAATTCTTGCAAGGATGAAGAGAAGTTATAAAGCACGAAAATTCTCCGACATCATCCACAAACTCCACCAGGCCGTGCCAGGATTGTGCCTCGGAATGGATGTGATCGCGGGATTCCCGGGTGAGACAGATCAAAACTTTGAAAACACCCTCCGGCTACTTAAAAGCCTGCCATTCGCCTATCTCCATGTCTTTCCATTTTCTCCCAGACCAGGGACAGAGGCCGCAGGGTTCAAAGACAGGGTGAGTTCCACCCAGGTTAAATCCCGCACCAGGGTTTTGCGCCGGCTGAGCGAGGATCGGAGGAATAAATTCTATCACGATCATCAGGGCACTCTCCTGCGTGTTCTTTTTGAAAGGAATGAGTCCGGGTGGCTCCGGGGCCTTTCAGATAATTACATCCCGGTTCGCGCGCCGGGGCCGAAAGAGCTTACAGGAAGGCTCGTGTGGGTCCAGACCGAGACAGTAACCTCGCGGGGAATGGCGGGCAGAATAAAACAAAAGGACGGTGAATTATCAAGATGAAAGAAAGCAGGGAAAAGAAATTAGACGCGCTTGAAGACAGGCTGGGTTACCATTTCCGGAATCGCGGTTTTCTCCTGCGAGCATTGACCCATACATCCTATGCCCATGAGCAGGCCCAGGCCCGCGAGCACAAGAACCCGGACACGGACGCCTGGATAGGTCATTACGAACGGCTGGAGTTCCTGGGGGACGCGGTGCTCGACCTTATTATCTCCCACCTGCTCATGGAGAAGTTCAAGCATATTCTTGAGGGTGATCTCAGCCAACTGCGCGCAAGCCTGGTCAACATGGAGCGGCTTGCCAAACTGGCAACAAAGCTCAAGCTGGGTCAACTCTTGTTGCTTGGAAAAGGGGAAAAGGCCACAGGAGGCCGGAAGAAACCCTCGATTCTATCAGATGTTTACGAGGCCGTGATCGGAGCCATCTACCTTGATGGAGGGTTTGACGCGGCTTTTAGCGCTGTGTCAATGCACTATCAAGATCTACTTGAGAAGGCCAGCCGCGAGGATTCGTGGCATGACTACAAGACCGAGATTCAGGAGCAACTCCAGGCTCTTTACAGGAAGACGCCGTCCTATCGCGTGATCAGGGAGAAAGGACCGGAACACCGAAAGGCATTTGAGGTAGAATTGAGACTGGGAAAAAAGATATTGGGCCGGGGCAGGGGCAGGAGCAAGAAGGAAGCGGAACAGCATGCCGCGAAAGATGCCCTGGAAAAAGGAAAAAGGTCTGGATGAATTAACAGCCGTATTTCAGGCCCAAGCTGTGATATACTAAAAAACATGGATCAGAAGCAAAAGGCATATTGCATCTGTTGCGGCGAGGATGTGCCGGTGGAAATTACAAGCATCGGCATCATTGGAGAGGAACTGCTTCGCTGTAGTCATTGCGGGGCTTACCTCGGAACCACAAAGAAGCCGCAGACTCTGGCCGAGCCGGCTCCGGCCCCTCCGGAACATATGCCGCAAGAACCTCTACCCGGCCCGGAATTCTCGCCGGATGAATCCGCAGTCGGTGTAAGCCTGCTTCCCGAAATCCCAAAGGACTATGCCCCCGAAAAGCAGGGATCAGCGGAAATAGAACCTCCAGCCGCACCAGATTCCGAGCCCGACAAGGATGCCGAAGTCCCGAAGCCGCCGATAGAGGCTATCCTTGTTGCCGAGGACCTGGAGTTGCTGAGGCTGATGCTGGAGGACATGCTTATCGCCAAGGGACTGACCCGCAATGTAACATCCTGCGAAAACGGGTTCGAGACAGTATCCACTTACATCAAGAACCGCAAGGCAAATATAAACCTCGGTCTGGTCATCATGGATGTGAAGATGCCTTTGCTCAACGGGATCGCGGCCGCGGTAGCCCAGCGCGCCTATGAGAAGGGCATGGGCATAGCGCCTGTTCCCATACTCTTCTTTACCTCCAAGAGGTGCGATCAGACCTTCCGCAAGGCCATCTCTTATTGCAGGCCGGCCATGTATGTAAACAAGGGCGCAAGCGAGTCAGCACACCATCTCCAGGATCGCGTAAGCAAGGTGATTGATCAATTGCTAGAGCAGGAATGGTGAATCCTTTTCTCCTGTGAATTCAGCCTCAAGATTGAGCATCTTCCATTTCAGCCTGATACCCCCGGGAGCACTGAACCCCCCGAGACCCCCGTCCTTGCGGATGATCCGGTGGCAGGGGATGATAAGAGGAACCGGATTACGCGCATTCGCGCTCGCCACGGCCCTGGTCGCGTGCGGTGATCCGATCTTTTTTGCAAGCCAGGAATAGGTCCGCACCTCGCCGTAGCTTACCTTTCTTAACTCCCGGTATACCCTTTTTTGAAAACTGCTGAAGCTCGAGGAGTCCACTGGAAGGTCAAAATTCACCACTTTTCCATCAAAGTAGGCCTGGACAGCGTGCATGGTTTTCTTTGCCAGGGCTTGTGGGGGGTCAGGTCCAGGGATGGCATCAGGCCATTTTTTCAATATGCGGCTTTTGACTCTGGCTCGATCGAGCATAGGAAGTTCAAGAGACCGGATTCCTTTTTCGCCGGTTTCGCCGACCACCATCCCGGCTGATCCCCACGCGGTATCAAAGAGGTAATAATAATTCATCAGGCCTTTTCTCCAGATTCTCCGGATTTGCGGAACATCCGATCCTTCATCATTCCAAGGAGTGATCTCAAGTCATCCACCTTGAAAAGCCAGACAAAGAAGAGATATATAAGCATCCCTGAAAGAACCGATCCACCGAGCCAGATGATCTTTTCAATTACACGGCCACCTTCATCCCAGAGCGCAAGCTGACTGACCGGATATATAGCTAAAGCCATGGGCACGCAAGCAAGGACTATCCTGAAGAGCGCGGAATATATCTTTCTGCCATTGAGACGCGGAAGCCTGCGTGTGATGAAAAAAAGAAGCAGTATGAAGTTGATTGAGGCCGCGATAGAGATAGAAAGAGCGACCCCGGCATAGTCAAACCAGCGTGGCAGGATCAGACAGCCAGCGATATTAACCAGCAGAGCGATGAAGCCGATAAGCACAGGCGTGCGTGCGTCCTTGAGCGAATAAAAAGCAGGCACAACCACCCGTATCCCGGCAAAGGCCCAGAGTCCCATAGTGAAGCAAAATAAAGCCCGTGCCGTGCAGAGGGTATCTGCGCGGCTGAATTCTCCGCGTTCAAATAGCAGGTTGAAGATCGGAACTCGCAGGACCGCCAGACCTACCATGGAAGGGATGATTACCAGGGCAAGAAGCCGCAGGCCAAACCCGAGTGAATCTGCAAGCGAGCTCATGTCTTCTCTGGCCGCGAACCGGGAGAGGGTAGGGAGGATTGCGGTGCCGAGCGCTATGGCAAAGATGCCGAGCGGAAACTCCACAAGCCGGTCCGCGTAAAAGATGTAGGAGCGGCCCCCGGGAAACGGGGACACGAAAATGGTGCTGATGAACAAGTTGACCTGGTAGACTGCTACCCCGAACACGGAGGGGAGCATGAGCAGGCCGATGCGCTTGAGTGCAGGATGAGCCAGGTCAAGGATCGGCTTGAACCTGACTCCGAATTTCCACAAGAAGGGAATCTGAAGGGCCAACTGCGCTATTCCTCCCGCGAGCACGCCTATGACAAGGCTCAGTCCCGGTTGAGAGAACCGCTCATGAAGGCCAGCCACGCACACGATCAAGGATATATTCAATAATACCGGTGCAAGAGCCGGGGCAGTGAAGTGCCGGAAGGAGTTGAGAATGCCCATTGCAAGAGCCACAAGGCAGATGAAAAAGGTATATGGAAACATTAGCTGGGTAAGCTGGACGGTCAATTCAATCTTGCCCGCCACATCCTGGAACCCGGGGGCCATGATCAGCACAAGGGGCCGGGTGACAAGAATCCCGACAAGGGTTATCCCGGCCAGGAGAATTACCGCTAAAGTGATTGCGATATGCGCAAGTCTCAGGGCAGAATCCCGGCCGTGCCGCTCAAGGTATTCAGTGAAAACCGGCACAAAGGAAACAGTAAGCGAGCCCTCCCCCGCAAGCCTCCTCAGCATGTTCGGGATGGAAAAAGCCACGAAAAAGGCGTCCGCCACTGCCCCGGCGCCGAAAAAGGCCGCGACAACTATATCCCGGGCCAGGCCAAGGACCCGACTGAGCAAGGTGAAGGCCCCGATCAGCCCGGCGGAGCGCGTTACCGCAAGGTCTTCACTTTCTATCACGGTCACGGCTTTTCATCCACTCCCACTTGACAAAAGCGGAAATAACTAGTTAAATAAAACCTGTGGAAATTCATATTTAGATCAGGAGTAAAAATTTGGCATACCATCGCGATGCAAAGAAGAGAATGAAGCAGAATGAGAAGCGGAGAGTGCGCAACATGGCAGGGCGGTCCTTTTTCCGCGGAAGGGTCCGCGCTTGCAGGACTGCTATCCAGGCGCAGGATGAGACCCTTGCCAGGGAGAGATTCCGGGAAGCGGAAAGAGCCATCCGCCGTGCAATGAGCAAAGGCGTAATTCACCCCAATACAGCGAACCGTTATATCTCCCGATTGGCGCAACAGGTTAATTCGCTTTCCTCACAGGCCCAATCAGGCCCTGCATAACTCCACAATCTTCTGTTCAAAAATAAGCTCTCGCGCGGCCGCGCTTGACTTGAGCAGGTAATCCAGGTTCGCGAGCATCTTCCATATACGCGCCAGTTCCTGCCACGCGAATTTCTTTGTCTGGGGCAAGTAGTTCCTCAAGATGCCAGGAGGAAGTCTGAAAAGTTTCGCTGTGCCATCAAGCGGCATGCCCTTCTCCTGATCCTCCTTTAGCCGGAAGAGTATCCGGAAATGCCGGGCAACCATGCTCAGGATCATGACCGGGGTCTCGCCCAGCTCGAGCATGCGTCTGAAGGAATGGAGTGCGGCCTCCAGGTTCTTGTTGCCCAGAGCGTCAGTGAACTCAAATATGGTAAATAGCTTGATGTCAGCAACGGCCTCGGCAACATCATCCCTCGTGATACCTTTCTTATCTCCTGTATAAAGCGACAACTTCTCAATCTGCATCTTGAGTGACTGAAGGTCACTGCCTGCAAGTTCCAGAAGCAGTGAGGCCGCATCCGAATCCAGGCGCTTGCCCCTGTTTTTTGCAAGCTTGTGAACCTGTGCCATAAGCTCCCTGCCGTAAAGATGCCGGGCCTCGATCACCGCGCCGTGTTTCCTTGCCGCGACGCAAAGCTTATTCCTGGCATCCAGCCTCAGCAATGAGATCAAGATCAAGCAGGTGCTGGGGGAGGGGTTCTCAAGGTAAGGCACAAGCGCCTCTTGCTCGCTCGCCTTCCAGCCGTTTAACTCCTTCACCACCACCACTCTCCGGTCGGCCATCATCGGCAGAGTCTGGCATGAGGTAAGCACATCATTCACTGTGCTCTCCCTGGCACGAAAGACATCCCCGTTGAACTCAGCCAAAGACCCGGTTTGCGCCGCAGAGATAATTTTGTCCAGAGCGTCCTCTATCAAAAAAGGCTCATCCCCGTGAACCAGATACACAGGCCGGATGCCAGCCTTCAGGTCCCTCGCAAGTTCATTGTATTTCAAACTCGGCATGGCATTTTCTAAAAACCGCTGAGCAAAAGCTCATGCGCTGTCTCGGAAATGTCCTCCGCAACCTCCATCAATGCCTGTTCCCTGTATCTTTCATTCATCAGGTAATCATCCGTAACAGGGCATTCCTCTTCCGCCTTAAGCAGGCCGCTTCGCCACAGGATTTTCTCCGAGTCCCGGTGGATGAGCTGAAATCTACACCCCACCCGAACCCTCTGGCCAGAGACTCTGCCCGTCTCGTCATGGGAAAGCGTAATTAAATCCAGGTCCACGATTTTTCCCTCAAGCACAACCTCCGCATCAGACAATTGCACCACCTCAATACGAGGATCAGTGAGAAACTGGCGCCGAATCTCGCTGGTGAACAGGTCTTCCAGTCCGGCCTCCATAGTCTGATTCTCCATGAGGGGTATGGCCAGTCTGGTGAAATTATCGGGCAGAGCACCCTCTTTTCCCACAGGCCGGTATCCACACTGACAAAAAGTCAGACACAGGGCCAGCGAGGCGCTAATAAGACCCAGGCCCGGCTTAGTCGTATTCCATAACCCGCGCATATTGCGACCTCAGTTCAGCATATTTTTCAAGCAAGGATTTAGCAAGCGGAGCCGCACCTCTACTACCATGGCCCCCGTGTTCCACAATCAGAGCTACTGCCACCTCTGGCTCCTCCGCAGGGGCAAACGCGACAAACCAGGCATGGTCCCGAAGTTCGTAAGGAATTTCATCTTCCTTTTTGCCTTCCGTAATCTCAAGACGCGCTATTTGAGCAGTCCCGGTTTTTCCAGCGATGGTGAGCTTACCGCTACGCGCGGTCCAGTACGCGGTTCCCCTTTTGTCGTTGACCACGCCGGTCATGGCCCGTGCGAGTAATTCACTGACATCCTCGGGAATGACATTGTTTGCATAT
Source organism: uncultured bacterium (assembly GCA_964580655.1). Lineage (GTDB taxonomy): Bacteria > RBG-13-61-14 > RBG-13-61-14 > RBG-13-61-14 > CAZOMR01 > CAZOMR01. The sequence continues at coordinate 4,116 of CAZOMR010000080.1, read as the reverse complement.
TCTTCCGGGAAAAACTCCTGGATCACATTCCCCTCAATATCCTCTATCCGCTTGACCAGCTGTGGCCGAAAAAGCATTCCCCGGTTGGCGATGATGCAGGGAATCAGCACCGCCTGGATCGGTGTTACCAGAACATAGCCCTGACCGATTGCACACGGGATTGTCTCTCCCGGTATCCAGGTGGATTTGAGAGTTCTCTCTTTCCAGAAAGTGGTTGGGATCAGCCCGGGCTTTTCAGATAAAAGGCTGACCCCGGTCGGAAGCCCCAGCCCGAATTTATGCGCTGTTTCGGCTATCCGGTTTATCCCGAGCTCTTTGCCTAAATTGTAGAAATAGACATCGCAGGATTGAACTATTGCCTGCTCAAGTGCTATCTTTCCATGCCCCCACTTTCTCCAACAGCGGAATGTCTTCCTTCCAAACTTGAATTTGCCCCGGCATTTGAACTTGCTCTCCGGAGTAATGATTCCGTGTTCAAGACCAGCCGCGGCTACCACAAGCTTGAACACCGACCCCGGAGGATACTGCCCTTGAATAGCGCGGTTGAGAAGCGGATGACTGGGATCAGATTCCAGCCTCTTCCATTCCTCTTGATACATGCGCCCTATAAAGACTTTCGGATCATAAGAGGGGCTACTCGCCATGGCAAGTATCTCGCCTGTATCCACTGCCATCATCACCACGGCCCCGGCCTTGTCGCAAAATAGTTCCTCCGCTTCTTTTTGCAATTCGAGGTCCAGGGTGAGCACAAGGTTGTTCCCTGCGCGTGGAGGCTTGCCTTTCAGGCTGAGCAGTTTTTCCTGGTCTGAAAATTGCTGGACTTCCCGACCACGAGCGTCAACCAGTTTGTACTTGAAGCCGTCCTGGCCTCTGAGGTGTTCCTCCATAAGTCGCTCAAGTGCATCGCGGCCGATAACATCGCCCATCCGGTAATCAGAGAATTCGGGGTCATCTAACTCCTCTGCTGTGATCTCCGAGAGATACCCCAGGACATGCGCCGCAACAGGCCCCTCTGGATAATTCCGCTGGGGCTTGATCTCGATGTCCACCCCGGCGAGGCTTCTCAGCCGCTCCTCGATCAAAGATAGCTCCTCTATAGATATGTCCTCCTTGATCGCCACCGGAACAAATGGAGACCACTGCTGATTTCTTTTCATGGTATCACGGATGGCCTTTGTAGTGCTTTTAAGACAAGAGGCCAGGATGGACAGGGTTTTCTCGTCCACATCCGCGGGGATGATGGTCACATTATATGATTCGCGGTTATCCAGAAGGACACGCCCGTGGCGATCAAAGACCTTCCCGCGAGGCGCGAGCAGGGGAATCCGACGAATCTGGTTGTGATGCGCAATCGCCTTCCATTCTCCTCCATGGAGAATCTGGAGATACCAGAAACGGCCCAGAAGAAGGACCAAGACCCCGACCGCTATCCATTTAAGGAAACGGAGTCGCGGCTCAAGCCACCGGCTCTCGGATTCGCTCAGGTGCAGGGCCATTCTTTATCCTCGCTCTCTTTCCAGACCCGGCTCAAGAAGCCCCGGAAACCAGGAAAACAAAGGATAAAAAAGCGGCGTGAAAAGTGCGTTGATGATAACTTCCAGGCTCAACATCAAAAGAGACACCGTGCCCCAATTCGGACTGAAGAGAAAAAGCAGACCAAATATCAAAAACTTGTCAAAGACACCCAGGCCCAGGGCAAATATCAATTGTCCAGGAGGGTTGTTCGGAGAGAAGCGCCGGCTCAAACGCGTGGCCACAAAATAAACGCTGATCCTTGTGCACATGTAAAGACCGAGAATCTGCCCGGTGAACATGTCCTCCAATGCGCCCAGGAGTAAAGCCATCGCGGCACCGTGAGGGGAGTTCTTGAAAAAACCGAGAAGCACGACCATGACAAAGAGAAAATCAGGGAGCAGGCTGTCATGGAAGATATAGCTTGCCAGGGTTGTCTGGATTAATACTGCGACTAGACCAGCAACAAGCACGAACAGGTATTGATAGATCAATCCCCCTCCAAAAGCGGAACAACAAGGAGAATCTCCTCTTGCCGCGTGAAGTCAACCCCCGGTTTTACCTTGATATCCGGATTGATGGCAGAAGGGTCCTTCTTTACCTCTGTCACTTTCCCGACCATGAGACCCTTTGGGAACACGCCTCCAAGCCCCGAAGTGATAACAACATCCCCGATCTCCACATAAGCGTGTGGCTCAAGATATAAAAGATCCAGGTTCCGAAAGCTCCCGGTGCCCTTGACTATTCCTCTGGCACGGGTCCGCTGGATCATCACGGCCACGCGGCTTGTCGGGTCCACTATCAGAAGGACCGACGCACAGAAAGGAGTGAGGCTCGCCCCGGGCTCGTCAATCACCTGGCCCACAAGCCCTTCGTGTGTGACCGCGGCCATGCCCTGGACCACCTTGTCCCGCGAGCCCTTGTTTATGGTGATGATCTTGCTTTGCGAGGACAGGTCCTCCGCTATCACCTCGGCAGGAACCAGATTGTATAGAACCTTCTCCTTGAACCCGACCAGCTTGCGAAGTCGCTCGTTCTCGTGGGAAAGCTCCTTGAGATGAAAGTTCTCCATGGTCAAGAGCGCCAATTCCTTTTGTAGCTTAAGATTTTTCTCGCGAAGCTGGATCAGATAAATGTAGTTGTTCCAGATGCCTCGAATTCCTCGAGCCGTGTAAGTGATGCCCCTCTGGGGGTAACTGACCGTGGCAGTAACCGCCCGGAAAAAAGGATTGGGGTGCGATGGCCCTTCAGAGTAAGCCTGTGTGGATAGTATGACCAGCGAGATCAACCATAACCCAAGCGGAAAGAATATTTCCTGGTATCTACGGAAGTAATCAAACATGCCATTCTAGACAAGCCGCGGATTCATCCTTCGTAGTACGGAGAATGAACTGCGGATGGCGACAGGGCGGATTTTCATTGGCTTAAGTGATCTCTATCTCACGGAGCAATGCATCATCATCCAGAACCTTGCCCGCGCCCAGCGCAACGGCTGAGAGCGGATCGTCCGAGCGCATCACCGGCAAACCTGTCTCCTCGCGAAGGAGCACATCGAGATTGCGAAGCAGGGCCCCGCCACCAAGCAGGACAATGCCCTTGTCCACAATGTCGCTGGCAAGCTCCGGAGGAGTCCGCTCTAACGCGATCCGCACCGCATCAACAATAGCGTTAATCGGCTCGCTCATGGCCTCGCGAATCTCTTCCGAGTTGATCTCCAGGGTCTTGGGGATTCCGGTGACAAGATCGCGGCCCTTGATCTCCATCTTCTTCTCCTCGCCTGTGGGATATGCGTTGCCTATATTGATCTTGATCTGCTCCGAGGTGGGCTCGCCAATAAGCATGTTGTAGCGACGCTTGATATACTGCACTATCGCCTCGTCCATCTTGTCACCCGCGGTGCGCACAGACTGGCTTAACACGATGCCAGCCAGCGAGATCACCGCCACCTCGGTCGTGCCGCCACCCATATCCACAACCATGTTCCCGGAAGGCTCCGTGATGGGCAGGCCTGCACCGATCGCCCCGGACATGGGCTCCTCGATCAGATGCACATCCCTGGCTCCCGTCCGCTTGGCAGAGTCGCGCACCGCCCGCTTTTCTACCTCTGTGATCCCGAAGGGGACACAGATGATGATCCGGGGACGGACAAAGGTCTTGCGGTTGTGGGCCTTGATGATGAAATGCCTCAGCATCTCCTCCGTGATCTCGAAATCCGCAATCACCCCGTCCTTCATCGGGCGGATCGCATGAATGCTTCCCGGTGTCCGGCCGAGCATATGCTTGGCCTCCTCACCCACCGCCAACACCTCGTCCCTGGCAGTCCGCAGATTCTTGTGCACAGCAACTACAGAGGGCTCGTTGATGACAATGCCTTTGCCCTTTACATATACCAGTGTGTTGGCCGTTCCAAGATCAATAGCCAGGTCGTTTGAGAAAATCCGGAACAGGGCACCGAATACCATAATCCAGTCCTCCTTAGAGCGCACTCGCTTTCCATTCTTTTACATTTTATCAGAGATTGACTGGCCATACAATAAAAATCTTGATTTAGGGTGTGCGACATATTTGGTGAATCATTTTTTAACCCCTTTTTTGGGTTTATCC
>CAZOMR010000079.1:0-12613 GCA_964580655.1 uncultured bacterium | reverse complement strand
AGGCGGGCTGTAGGCCGACTGGTCTCCCTTACAATGGGCAAAACCCGCTATTATGTCGCAGGCTCTGGACAAGGGGAAATCTCTCTCCTGGGTGCTCCCACAAGCTAAAATTAAATCTCCGCCCCTTAAAAATGTCTCCGCGATGTTGATTATGCATCAACCTTAAGAAAAATTCCTTTCAGCCAGCCACCTTATTCATCATCAAGGGGATGGTTTGCGGAATCGCTGGTTGGTTGCATTTTTGGTTGCTTCCTGATGGCCTGTCTGCTATAATAGATAAGGGATAGAATAGGAGATGGCGAGCGGGAAGATTTGTGCTGTGTGCGCATGGCGCGAAACCTGTCAAAAGAAATACAGTATTTCCAAAAAACCGGGGGCTACGTGTCCTGATTTCACCCGTGATGTGAGCATTCCACTTAAGAAGGAAGATGAGAAGCCGGCAGAACCACCTGACCCGGATAGGGGATTGATAAAAGGGGCTGGCAGTGGATGAAAGCAAAACGAGGGCTCGGAGACGGTGTTCTGACAATGGCATCCGGATTCAAGACTATTTGACCGGTTCATCAAGCCCGGAGGAGATACTGTTCAAGATCAACGAGATGATCTACAGCCAGGCAGGAAGCTATACCCGTAAGAATTTGCGTGTGCCGATCTCGATTCCGATCAGCTATCAGGTTCGGGGAAAGAGTTTTGAAGGGGACACGTATACCTTGAGTCAGGACGGAGTTTTTATCAAGACCCTGGAGCCGCTGGAGGAAAACACCCTGGTCTCACTGAGGTTGAACTTACCCGGGGAGGGTCGCGAGATCGAGGCGGAGGGTCGGGTTATCAACAGCACAGCCCTTAAGGATGCCTTGAGCAGTGGTGGGGTTTCCGGGATGGCGGTGGTGTTTTGTAAGATCAAGGAGGTAGATCGAAGGAGGGTCCATCGCTTTGTAAAAGCCAGGGCCAGGCAAATGTTTAGACCGGAATGAAGCTGAAAATTCCTTCCTCAAGTTCCCGCCTTGGGCAAAAGGGAGAAAGACTTGCCGAGGCATTCCTTAAAAAACACAGTTACAGCATCATCTCTCGTGGATACCGCTCGTCTTACGGCGAGATTGACCTGATAGCGCGACAGGGGCCGGTGCTTTGCTTTATCGAGGTCAAGACCAGGATGAATTCGGGTTTCGGCCGGCCTGAAGAGGCGCTGACCCGAAGCAAGATCAGTAAGATTTCCCGCACCGCGCTTGAGTATATTCGCAAAAACAAACTCCACGGAATTACGGTGCGCTTTGATGTGGTTGCCGTGAGCTATGAGTCTGGCAGGCCCGAATTACAACTCATCCAGGGAGCATTTGAATCCGACATAAGTGATTGAAAAGCTAGGTCCCCGGAGAGAATAGAAATTTCATTTCGGCTTCTCGACAGCAGGGTCTTGCTTAAAAAATTCCGTGGTCTTTTTGTCGGCTATTTCGTCCATCCGAATGACCTTTTCCAGATTATCCTTGTAAGTGGGATTTGCGGGATTCATCTGAATCGCCTGCTTGAAATTCTCGATAGCCTTCTGAAATTTCCCGTCATGATAGTACGCCAGCCCCATTCTGTTGTAAGCCTCGGTATATGAAGGCCGCTGTTCAATAGCCGCCTTAAACTCTTTCACCGCTTCACGGTTTTGCCCTAGCCTGTAAAGGGTTGTGCCCAAGTTGAAATGTGCTTCCGGATACTCGGGTTGAAGACGAATCGCCTCAAGATACTCCTCCTGCGCCTGCTTGTTCAGATGGAGCTTCATAAGCGCAAAGCCATATTCATTGTGAAGCATGGCATCATCAGGCCGCTTCTCCAGCTTCTTTTTGAAAAACTCAGCCGCCCCGTTGTAATTACCCTTGTTTATCATCTCCTGACCCTCGGCATAAGGGTCCCCCCGGCAAGAGATCAAGGAAGCCGAAAACATTAGCAGAATTCCCGCGATCAAGAACCTTGCCCAATTGCGAGACCATTCATTCATTTTATCCCTCCTTTAATAACCTGATTTGAACCGAAAGCAGTTCACTCAATACTATGCGCCATACTGCAAAAAGCCACGCCTGCTCAACAACACCCCTGATCTGGCTCAATCAATTCACCCTGATTTTTATAGCTTAACAGGGTTTATCAAGGATTGCAAACCCAGCCGTTTATCCCTCGTTATATGACAGACATTCACTCAAGAGAGTGAATTTCCGGCATGGATTGTTCGGGGATTAACAAGGGTAAGCCATGCAAAAGGGGTTAATCTCCAGGGATATAATAAAATTGAAAGTATTATTCGTCTTGAGGCTATCTCTTCTCAGGGAGATACTTCCACGGAACCCTTTCTCAGTCTTGCCCAGTAGAATGGCCATCCAACATATGATTCCGCCTGATCGTTCAGGAGATGCGGGTCAGCGAAGGTTATATCGGTATCGCCTGCACCGATGGCCTGGAATTCAATGGTGGCGATTATGCCCTTCCCCTCTTCGCCCGCTACCTGTCCCTGCTTGGAGATTCCAACCACGAGATTGCCGTTCTCCGTGGCAGAGTTCCGGAACCCGGTAGCAACAGTCGCGCCTGAGAGCACGCTTGACGAGATGTCCACACTCTGGAACTCAATGATTGTGTCATCATAATTCAGGTCAAAGCCAACGCCGTAGACATCGCTGGTATCAGCGCAATACTCCCACGGCATTGTCACCCCCAGTATCTCAACCGGCCCGAGGCAATTGTTTAATTTTATATCCACGCTGAAGGTATCGTTCAAATTTACTGTCTTATCAGGCGGGCTGACCGAGTATCTGATGCAGGCCATGAGAAAGGCCGAGCAAAGAATAACCGCTATGAAGATCATCCTGCTTTTCATTCAAGACACCTCTCTTTCAATAGGTCTCGCCGAAATTGCCTAATAGGATGGCCTCGTCGCTGGCGTCAACACAGTTATCGCTGTTCAGGTCCGCACCGGGGTTATAGTCCGCATCGCCCTTGCACAGCCCAAGGGACTGCTTCAGGAGTATCCAGTCCCCGCCATCCACCTTGGTGCTACGGTCTATGTCTCCGGCAAGATGGCTTGATTCATAGTAAAATGCCTTGCCAAGAGCATTCCCGACAAAGACATCAATCTGACGATCGGCATTCACATCTCCAAACCCCAGGGCGGAATTATCACCCACATCTACAGTCTGGACGACATCCTGATATATGGTCTCAGCCGGAATCCCACAGTGGAATCCCGGATCAGAAGCATCCCCCTGGAGACAGACCTCCACACAGCCATCCGCGGCTCCAATGACCATGTCCAGGTAACCGTTACGGCTGATGTCATAAACCACCGGGACCGCATCATCGCCTACATCAATATCTTCACCATCGCTGTCCTGCAGGTAGGTCCCTGAACCGAAGGCCGGCGAACTATCAGTCCCTGTATTAAGATAAAGCACTACCCGACCATCGCCAGTGCCGACTACGAGGTCCTTTTTATGGTCTTCATCCCAGTCTATCACCCACGGACTGGCTTTACCGCCTGAGACCTCAAGCGTTGACCCTGAGGCAAGAATTGCAACTCCTGAATCAAAGTCGCCTGCGCAATCACCTGTCCCCGGAAACATCCATACCTGGCCTATACTGTTTCCGACCAGAAGGTCTGGGCAGTTGTCATTGTTCCAGTCAAGAATAAATGGCTTTGCATGAGAGCCCACATCAAGGGTATCTCCACCGGCAAGCAACTCCACCCCGGCCTCAAGGTCAAGACCGCTGGAAGACAGATTGTGGTAATAAATCACCCTGCCATTGCCTGCACCGGCAAGAAGGTCAACCTTGCCGTCCCTGTCCAGGTCAACCCCGTGGGGCGCTGTGAATCCACTGGCTATATCTATCGAGTCCCCTCCTGCCGCTACCGGAGTGCCGAGCGTATATACCTCGTAGATCCTGTAATCAAGAACCTCTTCCACGGTAAAGGTATCCCCCAGGGACACATCAATATAGGCCTGATAAATAAAACGATCATCCCCTGCTATCGTGATGCTGTGCCTCTCGTTCTTCAATCCTCCGACAATCAAAGGCGAGACCGTGTCCCCTGAAACTCCAACATGCTCACCGCGATATGCTATAGTGCCGTCCAGATAGGCCTCACACCCGCTCGGGTCCGAGCTGACCTCTATCGTGCCCCAGTTCGGAGTATTGGGGTCCAGGCCATTCAGGTATTCATCCAGGTTGCTTATGCCGTCATCATCAGGGTCCCCGCCGGAATCATCCCCCAGGGGATTCAATCCATTATCAACCTCCCAGCCGTCCGGCATCAGGTCGTCATCGGTGTCAGGGTCATTGGGGTCGGTGTTATTAGTATATTCCCCAAGATTGGTCAAGCCATCGGAATCCTCGTCATCAGAACCATTCTTATCATTGGGATTCAATCCATTCACACATTCCCAGCCATCCGGCATATCATCATGATCAGAATCAGGGTTCTTGGGGTCCGTGAAGTATCCATAGACACCCACGGTTGTCTCCTCTGTATCGCTCAAACCATCGTCATCGTCATCAGAGTCTGCATTATCCCCGGTTCCATCTTTGTCCGTGTCCAGCCATTCATTGGGGTCAGTGGGAAAGGCATCTTCTTTATCATCATAGCCGTCATCATCGGTATCCGGGTCATACGGATCAGTTCCTGTTTCGGACTCCCTATTGTCCGAGATCCCGTCGTTGTCGTCATCGGTATCCGTGTTGTCCATCCTGGTGTCCGCGTCAAAATTAGCTCCAGTTAGAAGCACAAGAGGAACGGTTGTATTTTCTCCTGCGGTTACAGTGACAGAGCTTCTTTCCTTTCTGGTATATCCCTCCATAGAGCCTGCCACTTTGTAATTGCTTCCAGCCGGGATTCCAAAGAAGTAGTAATATCCTAAACTATCCGTAGAGCCATGTAATTTAGAGCCCCCGATGTCAACATCAACCGGGGAATTAGCCGCGGCCAGCAGATTAGGCTTATGGAGCTTGCCTGTGACATTTCCTGTCTGTATGCCTCCTCCGCCTTTAGCGGGGTCATACAATCCCGGGACAACAGGAACAGCGCGAAGATAAAGCTCTACCGGAGAATCCCCTTCAAAGCATCTGGCCTGGAGTAAACCTGGCGCAACCTCCCATGCGGGCCCATAAACTTCCACCCTGAAGAATTTTGTCAGGTCAAGATATTTTCCGGGATCCATGCCTGGTTTTCTTCCCACGACATAAAAGGGAACACTCTGGCAGGCGTTAATCTCGATATTCTCCGGCATTATCTTGACAGTGCTCGGGTCAATCTGATCCTGAAGACCCGTGATTTGTATAGTTGTATTCTCTTCAGTGAAAAGCGCGTTTGCGAGGTCCGCGACCTCGGGATAATAAGCCACTCCCAGTTCTATTATGCCGGGAACCATGGATGTGAGGGTAGCGCTATAGGTTCCGTCACCATTGTCAATAAATGGAGTTATCTTCTCTGTTTCTTGCTCTGTCTTGCCAAAGATTGACAGGCTGGAGATCAAAACCTTGTCATGCTTCAGCGGGTCTTCATTATGCCAGATTTCATCCATAGTGGCTCGCCAGCGGATGATAAAGCCATCCACCAGCTTATAACGAGGGTCATCGTGAAGTTTGATGTTAATCTGTGTCCAGCTCATATCCTTTCCGGCGAAATCCCATACCGGGACATAGCTTTTGCCCCCATCATCGCTGACCTCGACTACAAACTCCTGAACCGGGGTCACCTGGTCTTCCATGCCATCAGCCATCGCATAAAAACTTACATATACACTTTCCATTCCGCCGAGGTCCAATATCTTCTGAACCGCGTAAGGCTCCACAATGCCTGAGCCTTCACTTCCAATAACAAGGACTTTCCTGCCAGTTCCACTCACCCTTACATAAGGCGTTGAGCCCTGCTCTCCGATAATGTCGTCATCCCCGGCAACAGGGGTCTCAAGTATCTGATTTTCTCCGGGTAGAATAGCCTTGATAAAAGGCTTGCCGTCTCCCACTTGAATGAATTGAAAATCATCTCCCTTGGCAAGGGTCTCTGCGATTCCATTTTGACCGGCATTAATGGTATCGTCACCGGCATCCTCGTCATCTCCCGAGGGCGTGGAATCAAGAACCTTATTCGGACCGGGCCAGATAATAGTGGCATAAGGCTCGCCACACTTATTCGGGAAGACCTCCTTATCATCTCCGCCTATGTTACTATCCAGGATTCCATTTTTTCCTGAATTTATAAAAACCGCGTGATCCATACAGTCGGGAAACTCGCCATCCTCATACGGAGTAAAATCTAATGTAAAAATTCTCTTTGTCCCCTGCACAATCACATTGTCCAGATAAATAAAGTTGCCCTCCTTCTCTATATCAAAGACAAACCGGAGCCAGAAGCCTGTTTCAGGGAAGAAAGCTCCGGACACTATATTGCTGCCCCACCACCATGTGGAATCTGTGGGGTCAAAAGATGGTACCATACCAAGAGTCAGCCAGTCATTTCCGTCCTGAGAGACCTGGACAGTTATTGTTGCTTCATCGGTGGCCTGTATAGCCCATTGAAAATTAATCATAAGCTGGCGAAATGTCGTGTCTGTCTCAATAAATTTCGTCATTGTTATTGTTCTGGTATAATTTTTGCCAACTATCAATTCCTTTTCACCGAACCAGCTTGGCAAATAGTCGCCCTGTTCGACTCCATCAGGGGGGTCTACAATCCAGTCGAATGATTTTTCAAAATTATCCATAGAGATATGTTCCCAGGCTTCGTCTCCCAATTGATAGGGAACAGCCCCGGAGGCTAAGCCCCTGTCTGTTATTGCTTTGAGCCGAGGAGAATATCCGGGAACGGGCCTCTCATCTGAATCAAGCACCGTGACCAGTAAATCAGTTGGCTCTCCCACCTGGATCTTGGTCTCCGGGACATGTAAAATAATTTTAGAAGGATAAGGAAGCGCTGTCTCCGCGACATTTATATTAATATAAAGAGGATCAATTGCGGCAATTCCTTTTTGGGAGTCAGGCTGAATGGTGATTTCTATCTGATTACTTCCGGGAACCGCACTAAACAGCCCTCCCATGGCTCCCTGCGGGGCTTCTCCCATATTGAAGAATTTATCTCCGGGAACTCCCTTGATTTCTGAAACAGGCTCATCATTGACCAGAAAACTTCCGCCCTTCAGCACCTTTAAGTTAGGCGCAAGGCCTACCTTTGGAATTCCATTGGCATCCTCCACCATTACCATGATCGGAACATCAAGCTCACCTGGAATCCTATGGTCTCCGGCAAGAAAGAAGGTTTTAGAGGGAGGATAGAGAAGGACCAACCTTGCAGGCGCTCCCATAGGAGGATACCGGGATAATACATCACCAGTGTCCTTGCTCTCCGAAAGGCTTCCATCGTCTCCATCCAGGTTGCTTTCAAGATAGCCGTTATATCCTGCCGAGATGCAGACCTGGTTGGGCTCGCCTGAATCCGTCGGTATAACCTGGACATCGTCTTCCACGGCAGTGCTTTCTGCAATCCCGTTTGCACCGGAGAGAATCTGTTCACCGGAAACCACATCATCACCTTCATTTTTACTCTCCAGTTTGCCGTTAGAACCTGGGAGAATCACCAGGCTGTTCGGCGCACCATCTTTGTATCCGATCACCTCCACATCATCCCCGCGTAGAATGCTCTCGCATATCCCGTTATCTCCGGCGTGAATAAACCTGACATTGCGAGCCACGGCCTCTGCATAACCCCGGTCATAGCGGTCGCGCAGGCCATTGCCGGTAAAATCCATCTGCAATCCACCGGAGTTGACCTGGAGTTCCCCACCTGTATTATATTGATTCCTCTCTAATAACTCGTAATAGAGGTCCAGGTCATTCTCTCCGATTTTCCAATCCTCGTCCAGGTCGAGATATTGCGCAATGTCATAGGTGGTCTCCTGGTGAGCAAAGATATTGTAGTAGTCATTCTGGAAGGGTGGCGGGAAAAGCTCATAGGTTATATCCTGACCTGACAAATCCCACACACCTGCCTTTTCTGAAATCACCATCTCCCTTTGTGCACCAAGTGCGGCATCCCTTCTGACCTGAAAAATTATCTTGGCCACAATCACCCTGCCATCAATCGGCTTTCCGCCCTGACTTCGGTTGTTGCTATCTGCCAGCTCCATGTAATCAAGGTATGAATAGTTGCTATATGAGGGGTTCCTGAATTCCGGATGGTCTCCGGGGTCCACTCCTACAACTTCCAGTAACTTGCGGTCATAATAAATCAGCACCTGGTAGCGTCCGAGAAGGACCGGTATCTCCAGGGCTTCAAAACAGAAGTTGACCTCAAACTCCTCACCGGGCTTGAATTGAGAACCCGGAATCTCAACGCCTATATCCAGAGTGTATGCCCATGCAGAGAAGGGCAGAAGCAACAACATTGCCCCGAACAACAGCCCCTTCACGATTGTCCACCGTGTCTTTCGGCCCATTGGTCTCTCCTTATTGTTCTGCTAAAAATGAATAATTGTTGAAAGCATCACCATCTGCTGGACAATATCTCCGGTTTCCTCTTTTCCGAGCTCCTCATGGTCTCCACTCACCGAACTGGAAGTCACCACATTCTCTCCAGCCCGATAGAAATATGTCAAGTCCACCACGAGCCATTTATAGACAAATCCACTGCCTATGGTAACACCTCGGAATAAATCCGGCAAGTGCCTGGCAGGCTGTTCATCATAATAAAGTCCTGCCCGGACAGGAACCACAAACCTGGGCTTGATGAATAGATATTCCGCACCGCCGCGGAAGGTATAAGCAGGGTTAATGTCAGCCTTTTTCTTGACAAGACCATTTATCGGGCTGATCTTTTCGCCATCCTCATACTCGTAATAAAACTCTCCCCAGTCAACCCTGGTCATATCAAAGGTAAGAGTCAGGGCATCTGAATACCTGCATCCCAGTCCCAGGCCGTATGAGGGTGGAAAGTTTAAGTGCTCAGCATAAGAAATACTATCCTTGGTGTCCCCCCAGCGATATTCAAACCTTCTATCCGCATCGGCTTTAAAGCCACTTCGGTAAACCCCTCCCACGGTCCATCTGCCGTCAACATCCCACAGAAACCCTATATTGAAATTCTCGCCGGAGATTTTGATGGTCTGTTTGGACTCATATTCATAACCCTCGCCTTGCACCTCAGTGATCTCAGGATTAGAAGGAATTCCAAGCAAAGCAGGGTCCACGGGGGTGTCAAGACATTCCGGATTAACAGGAGTATCTCCTGCCGCACAATCCCCTGGTGTGCCGTGGCAGATGCAGTCCCCATTCGTATCATAGAGATATCCAACGCTTTTTCTATTGTAATTATCCCCCTCTTGAGCATACTCCTGTCTAAACCCCCCTGCCTTCAGTCCGAGCCAGCTATCCCGCCAGAAATTATAGGCAATGCCCACGCTGAACTGCGGCATAATCTGAACAGCAAAGGCGGCCCCAATGGCCCCGACCTCTCCAGTCTGATCCATGCTTATCTCGCCCTCGCCATAATAGGTATTTTCATCCACATAATAAACGCGATCATAAAGAAAACCCATGGGCGTCGCGCCATCGAGCAAACATTCCGCGGTAATATCGTAATCGGTTATAACATAATCATCCAGTTCCGTCCCGGCATAGAAATCATAGAGCCTTTGATAGTTAAGCGATAGAATCATGTTAGTATCAAGGATGGTGAATGGATAAGACATGCTTAGATAATTAATGTCATAGAAATCCACACTATCTTCATCAATACTTCGCGCATCATAGGTGCCGACAACAGCGGCCTCCGGTGTCTCCAGTTGAATCAATGCCCCGGGATTCCAGCTTGCGGCTGTGCCATCATCAGCCACGGCAATAAAGGCTCCTCCAACGCCCATGGCCCTGGCCCCGGAGCCTACCGGGCTGGGAGGAGAGGTTATCTCAAAAGGACTTTGAACCTGAGCCTTTGTCTGGAAGACACAAATAAAAAAACTCAAGACACACAGCAATACACAGTTTCTCATTCTTCTCTCTCCTCTTTTTTCATTTCAATCGGTTCCAAAATAAAAATGAAGCCGGGGCTGTTGAAAAAATATCTTCCCTCCCCCTGGATGGGGGAGGGCCAGGGTGGGGGTGAATAATTGCAACCAAGAATTTCCAATAAAATCACCCTCTCCTCAATCCTCTCCCATCCAGGGAGAGGAAGCAAGAGGAGTAAAAATTTATTTAATTGTGACTTATTCAACAGCCCCAAGCCTTCTATTTTCCCCTTATTTCGTGATCGCCAGTTCCCCTGGCTTCATCTCTCCAGAGGCCTTGCCCCTGTCAATCTCCACCAGGGAAAGCCGGTCATAAACCTCAACCACCTTGCCCTCGCCCAACTGTCGTGTATCCGCCCCGTACTTTATCCCGGTATCGGGGTTTACTATTTCTTCCTCTATAAAGAAAATCATCTTCATCCCAGGCTTGATCTGAAAATTCTTTCCCACATCCACCATCAGCTTATTCTTCTCTCTCTTCACGATCTTTCCCTCCACGAGGGGGAATTCATTCCTGAGCTTCATCGCCAGTCCCCGGGTGAGATACTGAAGACTGGACAGGCTCTTGTTCTCATCATAGGCATCCTTTTCCAGTAGAATCTCGGAACTCTCCACATCCACCAGCCGTGCATAAAGCTCTATTGCCCCGGGGGACTCCTTCAGATAGCCTACAATCATGCCTTCGGCCGCAGTCATTTTTCCTACCTTCAGGCTGGAGACCGGGTCTACCAGGTCCTCGGCACTTAATTTTAACTCCCCCACAATTGCCTCAACCTGACTGCGGTCCACAAAGTTGAACCTCTCTTGGTCAACAATAGCGGTAACCAGATTGTCATAAGCCACATCGCTGATTTCCAGGGCAGAGCCGGACAGGTAAAATGGCAACATTGATACCACATACCTGTTTCCCACCTGATGCACCTCGGGAATGACTCGCATTACCCTGATCCTTTTTTCGCTTTTATTCCCCTGGTTGTCCACGGCCCGAATCACAATACGGTTCCGCCCGGGCTTGAGTTCAACTATCTGATTGAAAAACAAATTCTTCCGCTCACCGGCCCTGAGGATGTTCCTGCCATTAATGCTTACCTCTTTAAGCGGATTCCGATCAGAGACATTCCCTTCAAAATAAAGCTCCTTGAAATAAACGGTCTGGTCCCTGACAAGATTCTTGAGCTGGATAATGGGCGGGTCCTTATCAAAATAGTCCTCGTAAGTCTCCCGTAGATTCCACCAGAGTTCATTCCTTGCCACCTGTGGATATTCTCTTACTGCACCATCCATCTCAAGGCTCAGAGGGCCTGCCTGCGGGAAAGGCATTGGATAGCCCTCAAAATCATTTGCCAATGACGCATATCGAACCGGCCTGGGAATTTCATTCTCCAGGCGGGTTCCCCGGGGGCCGGACACGAGATGTACCACTCCCTCGGTATAATTACCCACCTTGTCTTCACCCCTGAATTTGAAGCTATCCTTGGCGGAAAGCCGAAGCCGAATATTGAATTTCCCATCCTTCACATACGCGGGATTCCCTTCAAACCCGAGTCTTGTTATTCCGCTTCGGTCATAAATGGACCCCTTAACCTCGATTTCACCGGGTGAAACCTTCTTTATCGCATCAAAAGCGATGTCAGGCCCCTCTCGGTCAACAAATATCTTCAGCTCCTTAAAGCTCTCCTTGCTCATCAAATCTCTCGCCAGAACCTTTATCTTATTCCAGCCCGGCGAAAGCTTGAGCAAATGCTTGAACTCAAGATTCTTCTCTGCTAGTGGCACCAACAACGGCTCTCCATTCACCCATATCTCCTTGACAAAAAAGTCATCCCAGGCTTTTCCCTTAAGCTCCAGCTCCAGTTGATTGGTAAGAAAGGTCTCTTGAGATGGGAAAACCAGTTCAATGCCAGGAGCCAAAAGGTCTGCCCCGCTCAACTCCAGCTTTGTCTTTCGCATCTGGTCAAGGTAATACTGGGCCTTGCTTGATTCCACACATTCAAGTGAAAACTCAAGCTCCTCTTGTGCCTCATCCAGCCGACCGAGATGATACAGGGCAATCCCTCGCTCCCGGTGCCCGAAGTAATCCACAAAATGCATCCCATAGGTTCTCGCACGACGCTGGTCACATCCCTGGCGGCTTACTTCAGTCCGAAGCTCGATAGCCTTCTCCAGATCAGCAAGCCCGGCCTCATAACATTCTCCCTCAACATAGCTCATGCCGCGCTCCTGATAGTTCCACCATTTGCCACGAAAACTGCCCCTGGTTACTCCATACTTAACCCCGTCCTTTATGCACTCCGGAGCCCTCGCGCCCCTACCGGCCGGGCAAAACAGGAGCATAATTCCCAACACAAGACTAAAGACTAAAATTCTTTCTCTCATGTCCGCCTCGCTATTCTTTGATTTCTTCCCGGCTCATCCTTTTTTCCAGAGCAATTCTTGATTCCTCCTCTGAAAAGCCGGGCTCCTTTCCGCCGGCTCAGCGAAAATTTAACACCATATCAAAAGGTAATCCCAGTTGCAATTAACCGGGAAGATTAGGTGTGCGACATATTTGGTGAATCATTTTTTTAACCCCTTTTTTGGGTTTATCC
>CAZOMR010000078.1:0-12758 GCA_964580655.1 uncultured bacterium | reverse complement strand
ACCCAAAAATTCGGGGAATGTCCAGTTACTTGAACTTTGCCTTAAAAGCTATAAAATAGATAACCTGGAGAAAACGAGATGAAGAAAACCGGCATTGTGATGGATGAGATTTTTCTGGCCCATGACACGGGGACCTATCATCCGGAGAGTCCGGAGCGACTGGATCATATCTACAGGATGATTGAAGGCAAGGGCCTGAAAAAGGATCTGCACCTGGTCGAGCTTCGCGAGGTCAGGGACGAGGAGCTTCTGGCGGTTCACTCGAAGGATCACATCGAGACAGTCAGGTCTACGAAAGGCCGTGCGCAGACCCACCTGGACGGCGATACCCCGACAAGCGCCAGGTCTTACGAGGTCGCCCGCATTGCGGCCGGAAGCCTTCTCAGGTGTGTGGACGAGGTGATGGAGGGTGGCATTGAGAACGCCTTTGCCTTCATCCGCCCCCCGGGGCATCATGCTGAGCGAGATCGGGCAATGGGCTTCTGTCTTTTCAATAATATCGCGGTGGCGGCCCATTATGCTATGAAGATGCACGGGCTGAAAAAGATATTGATCGCGGACTGGGATGTCCACCATGGCAACGGCACCCAGCACACCTTTTACGAGAACCCCCGAGTGCTCTATTTCTCCAGCCATCGTTACCCGTTCTACCCTGGTTCCGGTTATTTTAACGAAACAGGAGAAGAGAAAGGCGCTGGTTTCACCGTGAATGTCCCCCTGCCAAGCGGATGCGGGGACGGAGAATACGACTCGGTCTACACCAGCATCCTTGCTCCTGTGGCAAGGGCCTTTGAGCCTGACTTGATCCTGGTTTCAGCAGGATTTGACATCTATCGGCTGGACCCTCTTGGTGGAATGAATGTCAGCGAGAACGGCATGGCCAGACTGGCCTCGATCATGCTGGAGCTGGCCGAGGAGATGTGCAAGGGAAGGCTTATCATCACCCTGGAGGGAGGCTATCATGTGGAGGGCCAGGCCATGTGCATTCACGAGATTCTACTCAGGATGATGGACAAGGCCCCCCATGTCCCTGTGCAGGCAGGCCCTGTTGAGGGGTTTGAAGAGCTGATAGAAAAGGTGGCCGAGGTTCAGAAATCATATTGGCCGCAGATCAGGGCCTGAAGATATGAAGAAACACATGCACTTGAGAAATACTGGCCGGATAGTTCTCTTCATCCTGCTTGCCCTGGTATGCTTCTGCGAGAGCGGAGACCGCAAGCCGCCCGGGGACATTAATGACCTGTCCTTCTTCTCGGATGCCGAGGCCCTATCAAGGAAGGACGGCAAGGTTTTCATCAAGAACGAGAGCTGGCCTCCGAATACCCGGTCCCTGGGCTTCACCGCCACAGGTGATAACGGCAATGATGGCGAGGCTTCCCTTTACGACCTGCGATATTTCACAAAAGAGGAATTGGAGAACAAAAATTTTGAAGATGATTGGGATGATGCGAATCGGATCAGGGGCGAGAAGTTTCCGTCCCCGGGTGGCGAGGTGGATGTATTGAGGTTGACCCGCATGGAACTCTACGAGAGATATTACTTTGCGCTCAAGGTCAAGGATGAAGTGGGCCAGGAGTCCGGCCTTTCCAATATCTGCGGGCCAGAGTATGTTCCCCTGATCGCGATCCCGCTTTTGTCTTCTGATGGAGACACACTGGTCTACCCTGGCTCGCTTGCCAGCCTCGGTGATTTCAATGCCGATGAACTCCCTGATCTGGCAATAGGAGATACCGGCGCAGGCAAGGTCCTGGTATATTATGGAATGAATCAAGAAAAATTTCTTTATACAAAGAAAGTAGAGGGCGCAGATGTCTCTCGCGCAAGGGATAGCTGGCTCCCCGGTCTGGTGATAGAAGGAGATACCTCGGAGGCCTTCGGCGCCGCGCTGGCCGGAGTAGGCTCTGTTAATGGGGATGATATTCCGGACATACTTGTCGGAGCTCCTTCAGCAGATTCACAAGCCGGCCGGGTTTACCTCTTTTACGGAAAGGGGAACATCTCCTCCAATCTGAATTCAGATGATGCGAATTGCATTCTTTCTGGAGACACTGCTAGCTTTGGCTCTGTCCTTGTGGCATGTCGCGACCTCAATGAGGACGGGTATGATGATTTCGCGGTCGCAAGTCCGAGCGAGGGCAGCACGGTTGGCAAGGTTTATGTATTTCTGGGCGGGAACCTTCCAGGGCTGGCAGATGCGGATTCCGCCGCGGCCCTGATAATCTCCGGGGAAGCGAGCGGGGATAAGTTCGGCTCAAGCCTGGCCTGCGGGTTTGACCTCAATGGAGACGGCATTCCGGACATGGTCATAGGCGCTCCTGAGGCCGAGCCGAATGACCGTGGCACAGTGTATATCTTCTATGGAGGCGATGCCGGGCTGGTGGATTTCAAAACCGGGCTTGGGACCCAAAAAATTCTGGCCCTGGATAGCGACACTGCGGACATCACCATACGCGGCACAAAAGACGGAGCACGCTTCGGCCAGGTGGTGACCGGCGCGGGAGACCTTCGCGGACGCCCCGATTACGATACCACCACTGACCTGGCGATAAGCGCAACGGACGGGGACACGGGAGAGGTCTTTATCTTCTACGGCGGCGATGACGGCAACTTGCTTTTTCCCGAAAATATCACCACCCCCATCGAATACAAGGACAATAGGGACCTGGTTCTTTCAAGAGAAAAGGAATTCGGAAGTGTCATAGCCGGAGCCCGGGACCTTAACCAGGATGGTTATGCTGATCTTGTGCTGGGTCTGCCAGCCGCGGGTCAAGTAATCATATATTTCGCCCCGTTGAAGGGCGATCAGGATTTGACACATACTATTTCCCATCCGTCTGATTCGAGCAGTTTTGGCCAGACCCTTGAATTGGTCCGTGATTTCAATAATGATGGATACCCGGACATGATCATTGCCGCGCCAGGGGAAAGGATGGCATATTTTGAATTTTAGTCCGAAAGCGATGAAGGACTTGATACCGGCCTGCAGGTCAGCGAGATTTTTCTTGATCGTGCTTGCGGTTTTGGCACTCGGCCTGGGCTCCGCCTGCAAAGACCGGGTGTCCGCGGATTCCAATTTATTGCTCAAGCCGATTGACGATCTGACCCCGGAAGACATTGAAAGCATGGTCGCGGTGGTGCAGACCAATTACGGGGTTTTCCGGTTCAAACTCTTTCCCCGCGAGGCCCCGAACACTGTCAGGAGTTTCATCACGCTTGCGCGGGAAGGCTTTTATAATGGTCTTACATTTCACCGTGTGGTGCCGACATATATGATAGTGGGCGGATGTCCCAAGGGTGACGGTAGTGGAGGCCCGGGATACACCGTGGCACTTGAAGCCAACAGGCATCACCACAGCCGCGGCGCAGTGGGCCTTATGCACCCGCCGCTTCTGCCCGATAACGGCGGCAGTCAGTTCTACATAATGCTCCAGGATGATTATCGCATTGACGGCTCTTACACTGTTTTCGGGCAAGTGATCTCTGGGATGGATGTGCTTGATCGCATCTCCGGGTTGCCCAATACCGGGAAGAGGGGCAGACCCAATCCCTTTGTTCCACTCCAGGCCGTGATTATAGAGAATTTGCACCTTGATTTAATGGAGAATCCTTGAGCATGGAAAGGTTATCCTGAGATGTTAAGCAAGATTCTTTCCAGTCTGATGCTCCTTATCAGCGCCCTGTTTCGCATTCCCCTGCGCTGGGCCAAAAAACCTGACATCCTTGAGGTGTATCTTCATGGCGAAATTGTTGATGAACTGCCGGCTTTCACATGGCTTCAGCGCTTTCTTCCCCGGCCGATGATCTCATTCCGCGAGCTTATCCTGACCTTGCGTGATGCAGAATCTGATGAAAATATTCTCGCTCTTCTCCTTCACATCGGGGATCATTCGCTCGGCTGGGCCGGTGTCCAGGAGCTTCGGCATGCCCTGCTCGGGTTTCGCGCCAAGGGCAAGCGCGTCTTCTGCTTCCTGGAGGATTCGGGAAACCTTGATTATCTTCTTGCATCGGGTGCTGACGAGATCATCATGACTCCGGCAGGGTCCCTCAACCTCATGGGCCTGATCAGCGAAGTGGTTTATTTCAAGGATGCACTGGACAAATTGGAGGTCAAGCCTGAGCTTTACCAGATTGGCAAATACAAATCCGCGGTTGAGCCTTACACCCGCAGTGGTGCATCCCGTGCGCAAAAGGAGTCCATCAATGGTCTGATGGACTCGCTTTACGGCCAGCTCGTCAGAGCTATTGCGGAGGGCCGGAGCCTGGATCAAGACCGCATCAGCGATATTATTGATGAAGGGCCATATCTAGCGTCCGAGGCCCTGGAACTCGGATTGATTGACCAGATACTTTACCAGGATCAGATTCCTGAATACCTTGAGGAGAAAATAGGCCGGCCCCCTGAAAGGGCATCCATTCATCAATACCGACAGCGCAAGGGGCCCGGGTTCTCCTGGCTTGATCCCTGGCGATCCATTCCCCGCATAGGCCTGATATACGCAAGCGGCGTAATCCACAGCGGAGAGAGCCGGAATTACGCGGGCATGGGCAGTTCAGTCGGTTCCGGGACCTTGGCCCGCACCTTGCGGAGGGTCAGGGAGAACCACTCTATTGCCGCGGCTGTGCTGAGGGTGGACAGTCCCGGTGGTTCCGGCTTGGCCTCGGACATCATCTGGCGGGAGGTCAGCCTGTTCAAAGGCGTCAAACCCCTGATCATCTCCATGGGGGATCTGTCCGCATCCGGGGGATACTACATCAGCATGGCCGCGGAACACATACTTGCCCAGCCCGGGACATTCACCGGGTCCATCGGTGTAATCGGCGGAAAGATCAATCTCAAGGGGCTTTATGAAAAGATCGGGCTGAAGAAAGAAGTCGTCACACGGGGCAAGCATGCTGACCTGTTCTCGGACTATAAAGCCTTTTCCCCTACAGGCCGGAAAAAGCTTGAGCAGGAGATAGAGAGCTTTTACAGGGTTTTTGTGGAGAAGGCCGCACAGGGAAGGAATAAAACCAAACAGGAAATGGAACGCGCGGCCAGAGGCCGGGTCTGGACAGGCGAGCAGGCATTGGCAAAAAGCCTGATTGACGAGATAGGCGGACTACGCCGCGCACTGGAGCAGGCCAAACAGCGTGCTGGAATACCGGAGGCGCAGAAGACATTGCTCGAAATTATGCCGAGGGCCAGGACAATTCTGCCATTTACCATGCCTTTCCGCGTGCCTTTTTCGCCGCGTCTTTTCTCAACGGCAAAAAGGCTCTTGCCTTTGGAAAGGCTTGAGCACTCCCGGGTTCTGACCCTACTTCCGTTTGATCTCAGGATCAGATAGTCACACTCCCAGTCGCAAAATGAGGTCCGCGGCATCCGAATACCTGTTGGTGGGAGAGAACAGGATCATCTGAAATTCCCGGGAAAGTTCCTTCAATAGCCCAAGAGATGCATTCAACCTGTCATCGTCAAAGTGGGCAAAGGGGTCATCCAAAATTATAACTGGTTTGCGGCCTCCGGTTATCAGGTCCACAAGCGCAAGCCGTCCTGCCAGGTATACCTGCTCCCTCGTAGCAAGGCTCAACTCCTGATCGGAGACCCAATCATCTTTTTCCTCTGAAAATACCTTAAGCTCAAACTTGTTTTTTTCCTCTGAAATCTTGACACGGGAGTACCGGCCGGAGGTGATCCGTGAGATCAAAGGTCCGACCTTTTCCTCAAGCACAACTCCTGCGGAGGCAAGCACTCTGGCCCGGGCCTCAACAAGGCCCTCCGAGGCCAGCTTCAGCACTCTAGCCCTGCGATTCCAGAATTCCAGGTTTTGCTCAACCTCTGAAAGCTCTTCCTCCAGAGAAAACACATTCTCCGGGTCTGTCTGCATCTCTTCGCGGCTAACCTCCAATGCCATGCGCTTCCGAGCCAGAGCACCCCTGGTATTTTCATCATCCGCCAGGGCACGCTCTCTCTGCACCAGTTCTTCCGGGTCAGAAAGCCGATATTGCTCATGCTCCCGGATGCGGTCCTCCAATGTCCTTATATCAGCGCTCTCCATCCTCAGAAGGCGCTTTAGTCCCTCGCTATCCTTAATGCCGCTCAAGTCCTGGATGCGCTCCTGGAGACGAACCAGCTCTTCACTTATGACCTGGTACTCCCGGTAAGCACGAAGCGCCTCATCAGGCTTCTCCCGGCCGAACCCGGATAAAAGCTCCTTTTCCTCCGTCTCGATTCTTTGCAATTTATCCGAAAATTCATTTATTTTCCTTAATGCTTTCCTCCATCTCAAGAAAGTCCATGCCCCTGATCCGATCAGCAATGTCGCGGCTCCGAGTAGAATCCATGGCCAGAGATTCCATTCTGCGAAATATCCCACAAGCCCGAGTCCCAATCCTGTAAATCCCGTGATGAGACGCAACACCAGATTCCGGACCCAGGATTTGGACATGCTCTTGATTCTCTGCAATTCATCTCTCAGTGGCTTTGCCTCTGGCTCAAGCTTCTCAAGCCGATGCGCGGCTTCGGAGAGCGCCTCATACCCTTTATACCCATCCAAACTATGGGTAAGCTTTTTTCGCTTATCAGCTGATTCTTCAGCCTTGCAAAGCCTTTCAAATTTTTCTTTCCTTTGCCAGAGCTCTTTTTCCAGGCCCATGAGTTCCTTGTTTTTATCCACCACCTCTCGGTTCAGAGAGATTTTCTTCTCAAGCCCGCTCAGTTCCTTGCGAATTTCCTCTAACTCTGTTTCATCCTGCTCGGCTTGTCGGGCTTCAGTTCTGGCCTGTTCGAGCCGACGCGCCAGGATTTCCCTCTCATCTTCCAGGTCCTTTATGCGGCCCGCATATTTATACGCGGCGCCGCGCTTGCCTTTCAAAAGTTCCCCGCATTCCCTTTCCAGCTCTGCCACAACCTCGTCAACACTGCGTCCACCGGCTCCGGTAAGTTTTTCTCCCAGTTTTTCCATCAAGCCCGCTCCTGCTTTGCCGAGATCAGCCATTTCGTCCTGGTTGACGCAGGCAGTAGCGAGGAACATCTTTTCATCGGAAAACCCTGAAAGTTGCGCTATTTCTTCTTCGATTTTTTTTCGACTCGTGATTTTTCGCGTGCCTACTTGCAATGTGGCCTTTTTTGCAGACATGTCCTTTATGATACTGATCCTCTCTGAATCTGCCTCCATTTCAAGCGTGAGACAGGGGAGTTCATCTTCGCCCCAGGTTTGAATTTCGCGCACCTCTTTTGCTCTGGAACCGGGGTCTGCGTAAAGCGCGGCACGTAGTGCCTGATGCAGGGTGCTCTTTCCCGCCTCGTTCGGACCCTCGACCACGATCAGTCCGGGCTTGAACTCAAACACCTCGTGCTTGAACTTGCGAAACCTGTTGATCTCAAGCCGCAAGACCCTCATCATTATTTCCTTCAATTACTTCGGACAGCTCCGCGCAGGCGTCTCAGGCCCAGCCGTAGCGCTTCTTCAAGAATTTCACGCTCATCGCCTTCCACTGACTCCATCCTCTCTTTCATTATCCGGGCAAACTCACCGGCTACTGTATTGGGACTTAATCCATCTAGCTCTTCATCGCTGAGCAGTGGCACACTCTGGTCTATCAAGTCGAGTTTGAGGAAAGCCCCTTCAAACTCCTCGCGAATTTCCTCAATGTCCGGCTGGAAATCCGGTCTCGCCTCGCCTGTTATTATCACTCTGAGCCAGAGGTACGGATTAGTCCATTGCTCGATCTCGCGGGCAAGACTTTTTCCAGCCGCAAGTTCACCGGCTTGAAGCACAAGCCCCTTATATTCTATTTTGCCAACCTGGATTGTTTTCAGGTCCATCTTTCGGTGCCCGTGAAGCCTGGCCCAAACCACCTTGCCGGAATTTTTCTGGTCAATTTTTAGCATTTCCGGTGATCCGGAATAGACAGCCGGCACATCCCCCTGAGTCACATCCAGGAAATTATGCCAGTGGCCCAGGGCAAGGTAGTCTATCCCTGAATCCCGGATTAACTCCGGCGGAACCGACATCATCCGGTCTTGAATCTGCTCATGGATAAGTACCGAGCCATGGGCCATGCCGATCTTGAACCGCATTCCATGGTGCCAGCCCTCTGGAGGAGTGGTGATCTCTTCTGGCCTGTCCGGATGGGGGAACCAGCCGCATACCGCGCAATCGAGTTCAGGGATAATTTTTACCGGGGCATCGGGTGTGAGAATGAAGATTCCAGTCAGTGCTTTTGCGAAGAACCCTTTGCGCAGGATGCAATCCTGTCCCCAGCAGTCGTGCGTGCCGGGAATCAAGAACACCTTGATACCTGCCTGAGTGAGCTTCATGAGAATCCTTTCAACCTGCTCAAGAGTGCGTGGGCTTACCCGGTTGGAATCGAACAGGTCTCCGGCAATGAGGAAAAGCTGGACTTTACTGGATACCGCTTCATCCGCGGCGGTGGAAAGCGCTAACGCAAGCCACTCGCGAAAAAGCTTTCCCTTCTTGCCCATGGATCGGAATTCCCGGCCCAGATGCACATCGGCAGTATGGATTAAAGTTATCTCTTCCATGACAGATTTAGATTATACCAGTATCCTGACATATTCGGTCAGAAAACCTGGAATTTTTTCGAGCAGGTCTGGTTCAGGGTTTTTCTATAAGAGCGAAGTATTCGTGATCGAAGAATCTGATGGCGAAGATCACTGTTTTCATGCTCATGGGCCTTGTCTGTGATGCGTGTGAGCGCAGTGCCTGCATCTTCAATTTTTTCTGGTCCTTTATGTCCACAGCTATGGTGGGTGGTATAGGCGTGACGCCCGGATGAGCAAGGATGCGATAGATGGGTTTGGGCATACTAACGAGAAAGAGTTTTTGCGCATTGCTTTGCGGAAAGACCTCGCGGGTGAATTTATATTCTGCACGGTGGTCAGTGTGCATGGTGATTCCTTCCGGGCCGAATGTGATGACTACCTGTGCACCGACGCGATTGATGATGTCCAGTATTTTCTGCCTGGCCTCTTCCGGATGCTCAGCCAGGTGCTGGTCGTGGTAGTTGCCCTGGATAACCTCGTCAATATCAAGAACCTCGGCGGCAAGCTCAAGCTCTTTTATACGCATCCGGCCGAGCTTTTCAGGCGTGATGCCCAGGATGTCCTTGGCCTCGCTCGCATCGCCCAGAGTCATGCAGTAGGAGTGTGTAACCACCCGCGGATCGTTTTTCATCTTGAGTAGAGTGCCGCCGACAAAGAAGGTCTCGTCGTCCTGATGAGGGAACACGGTAAGCACATGTATCTTTCCGTCCGGCCCGGGCATAACCCCTTCAAGGAGATCGCCGGCCGGAACGCGTGCGAGAACCGATGCCGAAAAAAACAGTGCGGCAATAAATGCCGTAATCGGGATTCTCTGATTCAATCGCATGATTTCATTCCTTTCTTCAGCGTCATCAGCATGCCTGGCGCTTCGGCTCAAGCTTCTCTTCTGCCGTGATCTGGCGGTTGCTCTCGTCCACAAGGACAACCTCTGGCTTATGCTTTTGCAACTCGGACTCATCCAGTGATACAAAGCTTGCGATGATGACCTTGTCCCCTGGCCTGGCCCGGTGTGCCGCGGCGCCGTTCAGGCAGATGCGGCCTGAGCCCGCCTCTACCTCTATGACATAGGTTGTCAGGCGCTCGCCGTTTGTAATGTTCCAGACATGCACCTGCTCGTAAGGCAGGAGCTTTGCGGCCTGGATCAGGTCTTTGTCAATCTCAATCGAGCCCTCGTAGTCCGGCTCCACAGCGGTCATAGTGGCCCTGTGAATCTTGGACTTTAACATGAAATAATCCATTTCAGTCCCTCCTTATGCAATACTCATGTTATCAATTAACCTCGATTTTCCCAAAAAAGCCGCAACCAGGATCCTGGCAGGGCCATGAATTTCTTCTACCTTCTGCAAGGTCTCTGCATCTCGAATCTCCAGGTAGTCAATCTTCACCGGAGCCTGGTTCTCGATAATCTTTCTCGCCTCTTGTATAAGTACTGCGGCCCTGCGCTCGCCTTTTCCCGCCAGGGCCTGGGCGTGCCTCAGCGCCTTGTTCAAGCTTAGTGCCTGTCTTCGCTCCTCGTGGCTCAGGTAGCCGTTCCGGCTGGACATGGCAATGCCATCCTTCTCGCGCAGGGTGGGCATGCCGATGATTTCTATATCAAAGTTGAGGTCCTTGACCATTCGCTCTATCACCTTGAGCTGTTGATAATCCTTTTCGCCGAAAAAGGCCATGTGCGGCTTCATGATGTTGAATAGTTTTGCTACCACGGTGGCCACGCCGCGGAAGTGCGTGGGCCGTGAAGCTCCGCACAAGCCCTGGCTCAAGAGTTCCACACTGATATAGGTCTGGTATCCTTGCGGGTACATCTCTTCGTTTGATGGAAGATATACATAGTCCACGCTCAGGGCTTCGGCCTTTTTCAAGTCCCCTTCCATGTCACGGGGGTATGTATCGAGGTCCTCGGAGGGGCCGAACTGTGTGGGATTGACGAAGATAGATATAACCACCACATCAGCCCGGATCCTGGCCTCGCGTATCAGACTGAGGTGGCCCTCATGCAGATAGCCCATGGTGGGCACACACCCGATGGTCTTGCCCTCTGAGCGAAGCCGCTCGGAGAGCTTCTGCATCTCGGATGCGGCTTTGATTACCTGGATCATGTTTTAGTTTTGCCTTTTCCCCGTGCTCCCTGGATTTTCTTTTTTCCCTTAGCCGTGCCGTGGCGCGGGGCTTTCGCGCCGTAAGAGAAGCTGTGCTCTTGTCCCGGGAATTTTTTCTCCTTGACCTCGTCCAGATATTGGCTCACGGCCTTGCTGGTTATCTTGCCAAGGTTTGCATATTGCTTGACGAATGTGAGCTTTCGCTCCGCATAGATTCCGAGCAGGTCATGTAGCACAAGCACCTGGCCGTCGCACTTGATACCAGCGCCTATACCGATGGTCGGGATTTTCAAGCTGGCTGTGATCTCCGCGCCAAGCTCCGCCGGGATAGCCTCCAGCACCACGCTGAAGGCTCCGGCCGCTTCCACTGCCTTTGCGTCTGCGAGAAGTTTCTTGCGCTGGGCCTGTGCTCGTCCCTGAATGCGGAATCCTCCCATACGGTGGATGCTCTGTGGAGTCAGCCCGATATGTGCCATGACAGGGATGTCAATGTCAGTGATTGCCTCTATGGTCCGGGCCATATTGGTTCCGCCCTCCAGCTTGACCGCCTCTGCCCCGCTTTCCTTTATAGCTCGGCCCGCATTGCCCTTGGCCTGCTCAAGGCTTTCCTGGTAGCTCATGAAAGGCATGTCAAAGACAAGAAGGGCACGCCCGCAGGCTCTATTCACCATTCTGGTGTGATAGATCATCTCATCCATTGTCACCGGCAGTGTATTCGGCACGCCCTGAACTACTGTTCCCACGGAATCTCCGACCAAGATGATGTCAACCCCGCATTGGTCAACTATCCGGGCAAAAGGGAAGTCATAAGCGGTAAGCATGGTAATCTTTTCTCCTTCATCCTTCATCTGCTGAAGGGTCAGGATGGTTACCTTCTTGACTTGCTTGTCCATTTCATACTCCTTACTTCTATTTTTCCTTAAACTCCCTGGGGAGAAGAAGGACATCTTTAAAAATTAAAAAAGCCCTCCGGACCCGCCCCGGAAGGCCTGTTCATACGCTGTAAAAAACTTTCCTCTTCTGAGGTCATATGCCCTTTTTTCGGGTCACATGCCGGGGAATAATTTTTCTGCTTGTAGGCTCTGCTGGGTCTCGGTCCAGTTATCTGGATCCAAGCGGGATAAAATGCTGAGTGCCTTTCCTCATTTGTCGTATTTCTTTTACAAGCTCCTTAAAGTCATCCTCCTTTTCAACGAAATCTATCTCGCTCGTGTTCACTACAAGAAGCGGGCTACTATTATAGTAGAAAAAGTAATCATTGTAAAGCTGGTTCAAGGCCTCTATGTATTTCGGGTTGATGCTCTTTTCATAAGCTGTGCCGCGTTTTGATATCCTCTCAAGCAGGACCCTGGTGCGCGCCTGAAGATATATGACCAGGTCCGGCCTCGGCACCCTGGCGTTAAGCAGGTGATATATCTGCTCATACAGTGCGAGCTCTTCATCACTCAAGGTCAGTGAAGCGAAAATTCTATCCTTTTCAAAAAAATAATCAACTATTGTGGTCTGTTGAAAAAGCTCCTGCTGGGCCAGGTTCTGCTGTTGGCTGAAGCGGCTAAGGAGAAAAAAAATCTGGGTCTGGAACGCATATTTCTCCTGGTTCTCGTAAAATTTCTCCAGAAAGGGATTTTCTTCCGGCCCCTCGAGAACCACGCGCGCCTTGAACTCTTCTCCCAGCTTTGTTGCCAGCGTGGTCTTTCCCACCCCGATTGGCCCCTCGACCACGATGTATCTTGGCCGCTCCATCCTGCTTAATCCGCTTCCTGCTTTGCGTATGAGAACATTACTCTTACTAGCACAGATTGAGACTCAGGTAAAGAATTTATTTCTTACAACTTGTACAAGTGCTGGCCGTGCAGGCCGAACAGCTTGAACCAGTGCCTGGGCGAAAGCCGTTCTCGCACTGGTGCGCGAACACGCTCATCTTCTTTTTGATCTTCCCGCTATTGCAATTCGGGCAGGTAACCTCATCCCTGGAACCCAGAATCAACTCCTCGAAATCCTCCCCGCACGCAGAGCATGTATATTCATAGATAGGCAATTTTTTCTCCTCTTATTAATAACTCGACAGTCAAAAGTTTATATTAAGCCGCCTCTTGATAACCTTCATTATATAG
>CAZOMR010000077.1:0-12759 GCA_964580655.1 uncultured bacterium | reverse complement strand
AGTGCCCCTGAACCGATGTTGTCGCACCCCCCCTTTGGGGGGACGGGAGGGGGGCGGGGGGCAATAAGACAAAAGGCACAGCCAATGTAGGAGCAGGGCTTGGCCTGCCCTCAAAGGGCGCAGCAAGCAGCGCCCCTACGGCCGAGAATTAAAAAAGTCACCATTTATGTCGCACACCCCCAAGGAAAGCAACTCTTGTTTTAGACCTCAACTCATGATATGAAAAAATAAAAGGGCCTTCAAGCTTAATGGCTAGGAAAGAACTGGGACAGATGCTTTTGGAGGCCGGGCTTATTAGTCCGGCACAGTTGGATGAGGCTGTTCAGAACCAGGTCATATTTGGAGGAAGGCTTGGCACGAACCTGATTGAACTCGGGTATATTGATGAACACAGCCTTTCGAGGTTTTTAGCCAAACAGCATAGTGTGCCCACGGTGGACTGGAGCTCCCTCAATTATATTCGCCCCGGTTTGTTCAAGCTTTTCCCTAAGAAGCTGGCCCAGAAATACGAAGCCCTCCCTGTTAAGCTGGATGGCAACAAGCTTTATGTGGTCATGGCCAATCCAGGTCATGTCGGATCTATCAGCGAGATGAGTTTTGCCACTGGCAAAGCCATCAAACCGCTGGTCCTTCCAGAGGTCAGGATATTCGAACTTCTCAATCGCTTTTACGGCATAGGCCGCGAACTCCGCTACATCAATGTCGCAATGATTGCCAAGCCCAGACTGAAGGAGAAGAAGAAACCGGGGAAACCGGTGGCCAGGATTGACCCTTCCAGGATAAAGGAAGAAGGAATGCTCAAGGAGAAGATCAAGTCCGAGGCTGGCCAGGACTTGATAAGCGAGGAGGAGTTTACCCAGCTTACCGAGGAAAGATATTTACAGAAGGAGATGGCCGAAACGCGCATCCCCAAGGATGAAGAGATGCCACCTACACGGATCGGGGATGCGGGAGGGCGGCCTAAACCTCGGGCAGGGCCTCAGCCTTACAAGGAAGTTGCCCAGGGGTTATATTCGGTGCTGATCAAACACGGCGCAGATCAATACCTTCCGAAATCCATCATCCAGGAATTTCTCAAGCGATTTGTCTCTGATCAAC
This sequence comes from uncultured bacterium, assembly GCA_964580655.1. Taxonomy (GTDB): domain Bacteria; phylum RBG-13-61-14; class RBG-13-61-14; order RBG-13-61-14; family CAZOMR01; genus CAZOMR01. Next base: position 11,661 of record CAZOMR010000077.1, on the reverse strand, counting down.
TGAAGGATCGAGTGTTTCCACTCCGGCACCTTGCGAATTACCTTCTGACCGAGGCCAATGTACATATCAACTGGCTTGAGCTTGTGCTGGGCGAGATACAGAAGCTGGAATCGCAATTGGATATTCTTATCCTCTTGCCTGGTGAAGAGCCTCCAGCTCCAGCCGAGATTACAGAGGAGCCGGAAGAAGAGGTCTTTGAACTTGAGGAGGCCGAGGAAGAGGAGGAGATAGAGGAGCTTGAGCGTATTGAGGTTGTAGAAGAGGTTGAAGAGGCTGTGGAGGAAGAAAGGAGGTTTATCGAGAAGCTGACGCTCAAGCAGGCGCAGGACAAGCTCCTCGCAGAGGTGAACGACCGGAATGACATCTCCCTGATAGTGCTCGGGTTTGCGATGAGCTATTTCAAGCGAAGCGCTCTGTTTACGGTGAGAGAGAACAAGGTCTTCGGCTGGAACGGCCTTGGCGGAACTTTGAATCAGGGTCTTGTGGAATCCATAATGCTCAGTCTGGAGAATGCCTCGGTCTTCAAGACAGTGCACGACACCGCCTGCCACTATCTTGGGCCCATGTTGAGCCTTCCCGAGAACGATCAGTTTCTTCAGAGGTTTGGGGGGGAGCATCCTAACAATGTGTTCCTGATACCGATTGTAGTCAATGGAAAAGTGGTTTACATGCTTTATGGTGATAATGGAGAGGGTCAAAATGTGCCATTTGACATCGGCGAACTATTGATCCTGGCTCAGAAGATTCCCCAATCCATTAATGAACTGATCCGCAGAAAGCGCGCAAGTTACGAGGCGCGGAAGGAGGAGTGAGTTATGCATCCGGTTCTTTTTGAAATTAAGGGCTTCACCTTTTACACCTATGGCCTGACCATGGCTTTGGGATTCATTTGCGCCTATGCCCTGATGTATCACCTGGCCAGACGCGGGTCTGAGGATACCGCATTTTATGAAAACCTGTTTTTGTGGCTGATCGTTTTCGGGATAGCCGGAGCAAAAATTCTTCATATGACCGTCATGGGAACTGGATCCCTTTCGACCTGGAGGGACTTCGTGGGATGCTTGCGCGGGGGCCTGGTATGGTATGGCGGGGTGATCGCGGACATCATATTTTTGTTCTTCTACTGCCGGAGACATAAAAAGAGTTTTTCCCATGTTCTCGATGTCATCTCCGCGCCCGCGATGTTGGGCCTTGGCATAGGCCGCTGGGGATGTCTTATGGCCGGCTGTTGCCACGGCAAACCGACCTCCCTGCCCTTCCCCTTCTCAATCACATACCCGCTCGGTCCCTATGCCAATGAGGTAGCCGGGATTCCTGTGCATCCTGCGCCGGTGTATGCCTCTATCAATGCCTTTATCATTGCGGCCATCTGCTACCTTGTTTATACCCGCACCAAGCGACAGGGCCTGACCGTATATGTCATGCTTACACTCTATTCAGTCACCCGGTTTCTGCTGGAGCAGTTCGTCCGGGGAGATTCCGACCGCGGCTGGGTCATCCCGGACATACTCAGCACATCACAGTTCATCGGGATCATCATCTTCTTTCCAGCTTTATACCTCCTGATCAGAACCCTGCGAAAGCCGCTTCCTGAGACCGGGGCCGCGCCTGAGCCTGGTTCCGGGGAAGAGAAAAAAGAAAGGTAAATCTTGATGCAAAGAAAAAGTTTAAGGCTATTACTGGCTTTCGGCATTTTGATCCTCGGGGGTAATCTACAGGCAGGCCCGGATCACCCTCTATCTCCATATCCTACCGGGGATGAATTCTATGCTGAGATACGGGCATTTGCCGATGCCCATCCGGAGATTGTCGCACTCGAGACCGTGGGCAAGAGCGTGGAATCCCGGGACCTGCTCGCGCTTCACTTTCGCAGGCCAGACGGCAAGGCCCGTCCCGCGGCACTTATCACGGGCAACATCCACGCAGGCGAATGCATCTCCGCGCTGGTGGCCATGGGAGCCGCAAGGGCTTTAGCAGACGAGGACGGCAAAACCGACTGGATAACCCGACTCCTGGATGAAAGCGACATCTATATCATTCCCCTCCACAACCCGGACGGCTATTACCGTGTCCTGGACACAAATGGAAAGGGAGGAGAGATAGGCTCACGCAGGAACGCAAATGGCGTGGACCTCAACCGGAATTTTCCGCTTGCGCCCGGAGCAAAAAGCCTTCACCCGCTTTCGGGAAACAAGAGACCCGGATCATCTTATTACATGGGCCCGCACCCGCTTTCCGAGCCTGAGACGCAGGCAATAGAAGAACTGGTGAACAGGCAAACTTTTTACGCCGCAGTCATTCTTCATAGCGTGGCTGGCAAGTTCTTGTACCCTTACTGCCACACCAAGGACCCTTCACCGGATGCGCCAGCCTTTGTCCAGATGGGACAGGCGTTCAACGATCACCAGCCCCATTACAAATACAAGGTTCAGCGATCCTACTCCTGGTATCCCACGCTGGGCGACTCGGATGACTTCCTTTACATATATCACGGGGTTCTCTCGGTCACGGTCGAGGTGGGCACGATCAAGAAGAACCTGTTTGACCGCGGCCTGAAGACCATGAAGATGTTCTGGATAGCAAACCCCGGCAAGGTGGATTACTGGGTGGAGAATGATTCCCAAGCAGTGCTTGCGGCAATAGCAGAGGCACTGAAAATAACTGGCGGTGAACCGGTTAAACACTAATGCCCCCGGATTCAAATAATACTGATAAATCTGAGCATCTAAAACTCTCCAGTAACCTGTCTTCGGCCCTCTCGCTCGCCTTCATCATCATCTTGGTCTGTCTTTCTTATGCCAACAGCTTTTCCGTGCCCTTTCATTTCGACGATGATATTCATATAAAAGATAACCACTACATCCGCGTTACCGACTTGAACTGGCCACAAATCAAGGGTGCCGCAATCCAGGACAGCAAACAGAACCGCCCTTTCTCCAATTTGAGTTTTGCTCTCAATTACTATCTCTTCGGCGAAGAGCCCTGGAGCTATCATCTTTTCAATCTGCTGTTTCATCTTTTTAGCGCGGTCTTGATTTTCTTTCTGCTTGAGCGAACACTTTGTCTCGGAGGGTATCCGGAAGGTCTTGCGCCGCTCGCATCCGGGCTCGCTACTGCGGTCTGGGCAGTGCATCCAATTAACACGCAGGCTGTCACCTACATAGTCCAGCGGCAGACCGTGATGGCCTCCGGCTTCATCCTTGCCTGCCTGATCGCTTATGTGGAGGCTCGCCTATCCGCCCGGAAGCCCCGAAAATACATAGCTTACGGCCTTTCTGCCATGAGCTTCATACTCGCCGCAGGCTGTAAGGAAATCTTTCTCGTTATCCCGTTTCTTATCCTGCTCTATGAGATATTCTTCTTTCAGAGATTCTCCTTCGATTTCATCCGTCGCCGATGGATTCCTATCCTCTGCGGCCTGATCATCCTTGCAGGCCTGCTGGCTTTACTGCTAAGACCTGAGATGTTTGAAAAAATCAAAAGCGGGTACGAAACCCTTCCTTTCACAATGAAAGAGCGCCTGCTCACCGAGGCTCGCGTGATAATCTATTACATCGGATTGATCCTGGCTCCCCTGCCCTCCCGCCTATCGCTCGAACATGAATTCAGCCTGTCATCATCCCTGCTCCATCCCTGGACCACCACTCTAGCTATCCTCGCTATCCTCTGTGCGCTTGGCTGGTCCATCCAGCGCGCACAAGCCCGCTCCCTGATAAGCTTCGCGGTCATCTGGTATCTCTTTAACCTTATTCTGGAATCATCATTCCTTCCACTTGACCTCGTAAACGAACATCGCCTCTATCTGGCTTCACTTGCTATTATCGCACCGCTTTTCGCAGGCCTTGTCAGACTTAATCTCCACACCCTAACCCGCATCCTGATCCCTGCGCTGGTCATAGCACTGCTCTGCGCCTTCACCATGATGCGCAATCGAGTGTGGAACGCCCCCCTTACACTCTGGCTCGATTGCGTGAAAAAAGCTCCAATGCAGGCCCGGGCATGGAACAACCTCTGTGCGATAGAGGTTCAGGGAAAAAACTACCCCCCCGCAGTCCGCCATTGCGAAAGAGCGCTCATCCTCAATCCGCACCTCCCGGATGCTTACAACAACCTGGGCATCGCTCATTACAATCTGGGCCAATTACTTGAGGCGCGCAAGGCTTTTGAAAAAGCCCTTGCACTCAATCCATCCTATATCATGGCTCATTTCAACCTTGCTGAAACGCATCGCCTGAAAGGGAACATCCCCGATGCGATCGAGGAATATCAAAAGACATTGAAATTAAATCAATACTATATTCCCGCGCATCTGAACCTGGCACATATTTACTATAATCAGGGCAAGTTGAGGAAGGCCATCGCACAATATGGAATGGTGGTTCAATACAGGCCCGAATTCACCCCCGGATACATCTTCCTCGCACAGGCGCTTTATAAAAAGGAACAGTTTCCATCCTGCATAGATGTCGCTGATAAGGGCTTGAATCTGGATTCATCCCTGATTAAGCTCTGGCTGATCAAGGCCGGCTCGCTACTGAAACTCGGAAGAATTCCCGATGCCGTGGAAGCTTATTCCGAGATTTTAGATCGCGAGCCGAATCATCCGGACGCACTGCTTGGCCTTGCCCAGACTGATCTCCTCCAGGGCAGGCCAATGGATGCAGAGGACAAGCTCTACCGTGTCAAGCTCTTTCATCCTGGGCACCCACGCATTCGCGAACTCGAGAAATTAATCGAGTCCACAAACCCCATCAGGCAAGATAAAAACTCAGAGCAACAAGAGTCCGAATAATGCCACGGCTATGATGAGGCTTGCGATTTCATAGATTACAAGACACGAAAAGGCCCGGCCAGAGATTCTTCCAGACCCCTCGGGTCCATGGAATCTTATTCTCAAGGAAAGCCATGTCTTGATGAATATAATCAGCAGGCCAGCTGAAAAGACCATGCCAAAGGTAGTGAATGGAATGTTCATGTAAGGCGCCCTGTAAACCAGCCAGATGGCCAGCGGGAGCAAAAAGGGGAACAGAAAAACGAGCGGGTAAGGAAGTATCCAGGCCAGCGGGTCTCCCACTCCGAGGCTGAGCTCGAATCCTATAGACCTTTCGGGCATATCCCGGGAATTCGAGGGGTCTGGATGATCAGGGTCTCCATTCCGCTCCGCCAGTGACTCCAGCACCAGGGAGAAGACCAACCAGAGGAAAAAAACACAAATCATGAAGAACACAGGCCGGGCCGCGGAGTTAAGCACTATACGCAGGATAAAAAGCGCATCCATGGGCAGGCCCGGAAGTGCAACAGGCTGGGTCAATATCCAGATCTTCGCGACCAGGTGCAGATAGATCCCGGAGGTTACACTCATTAGCCCTGCCCGCCACCACACACGGCTGTAACGAGGAATATCGGGATACAGTATCCGCCATGTCCTGGGTATGCGGCTGAACAAGGACCCGATGATCATTACCAGGGTCAGACTGGCCAGGGACCCGGCCAGCACCCTGGGCTGTATCCGGCTCCAGCCCGGAAACTCCGGCTCGGCACCAGGGTCTTGATACATCATCTTCACAATCTCATACCCTAGCTTTTTATCCCGGTGGTAATTCACGAGACCTTTCTGGTTGAAGAAGGGCTTGGGGTTGAAGATGCGCATTTCATCCCGGAAGTCGGAAAAGAGCCAGATGATCCCTCCAGCGCAGTCATCATTATCCTCAAGTGTCCTGCATGCTTTCATAAGCACTCTTGCCTGGTTCTCCTCCGTGTATATGTCGCCGGAAGCGCCGTGCCAGCCAGCCTGTGCACCCGCGCCATATTCCGAATAAAGGATCGGCTTGTCAGGGAAGGCCCGGGAGAGTCTTTGTATCTCATCCCGGAAATTCTCGGCCCGGCCTCTATACCAGCCATGGTAAGCATTGAACGCGGCAACATCCAGAAAAGGTATGCTTTTATCCTTATCGTATCTGTCTGAAGCCGCACTCACAAGCCGGGTCGGATCCAGCTCTCTCGCGGTCTCGGTCATCTCTTTCACGAACCGAACTCCGGCATCGGTATCAGCAGGAATCTCATTGGCCACCCCCCAAAAGCCCACGCACACATGGTTTTTATCCCGATGGATCATCTCCTCTATCTGAGAGCGGCCAAGCGCAAGCACACCTTCATCGCCGTAATCCGGTGACACCCCTCCCCAGGCAGGAATCTCCTCCCAGACCAGAAGGCCGTACCGGTCGCATAAATCCAGAAGGTAAGGATGACCCGGATAATGCCCGAGCCTCAGTGTGTTCGCCCCAAGCTCCTTGATCATCCGGAGGTCATTCTTTATCACCCACTCTGGCTGGGTCTTGAAATACCCCGGGTAATCCTCGTGCCGGCTCACGCCCCTTATCTTGAAAGGCCTGCCGTTCAGAAAAATCCTCCGGCCACGGACCTCTATCCGCTTGAACCCGAAAGTCACAAGAACCCGGTCAAGCAGTTCTCCACCTGAATTCACCCCGTCCATGAGTTCCGCCTCTGCGGTATAGAGAAAAGGGGCCTCCGGGGACCAGGGCCGAATGGAATCAAAGGAAACCGCAAACTCCTCTTTGCCGGTATGCTTTGTCTCCCTGATCAGCTCTCCGGCATCATTGCGAAAAATAAATCTGCCACAAAGGTTACGCCCCTCTCCATCATCTGAAGCAGACCATCTTATCCAGGCAACTCCTCCGTCACCAGCTTCGGCAGGCTGAGCCCGGATAACAAGGTCCCTGAAATGTATCTCAGGCCTGGACTCCAGGTATACCTCACGGTAAATTCCGCCTACATGCTTCCAGCCCCTAATCCTTCCAGGCAGGGTTTTCATGCCCAGCCGGTTATCCACATCCACCTCAAGGATATTCTCCTGGCCGGGCTTCAAAAATCTTCCAACATCAAACTGAAACTGGGTGTACCCTCCCTCGTGAATTCCCACCTCGTTTCCATTGAGAAAGATTCTCGCCCAATAGCTCACCCCGCGAAAGATCAGGAACACGCTCTTTCCCCGAAATGACAGCGGAGCAACAAAGCGCTTTCGGTAAAACACCCTGCCCTCGAAATTCTCCAGGCCCTTGAGCGCGTTCCAGCACGCCGGAACAGTCATCCCGGCCTGCCAGGTCTTCTCGCGCTCAAGCCGAAATTCCCAGTCCCGGCCGTCGAGCCAGAGCCTCTGACGAGTAGCCGTGTCCCGGAGATCATGCACAGGCTCCCAGGGAATTCTGGCCAGGCTTTCATAATCCGGGAGAGGCTTCAAAAAAGTCTTAGCCAGAACCAGGACAAAGAATGGAACAAGGATCAGGAGAAATGATGGAATAACCAGGTATCTGTTTTTCATGGCTCGGATTACCATGGCCTCGTCTTTTGCCTTGCTCATGCTAGGCTGTAAAAAGCTAACTGTCAAGATAGAAGCACCGGGAAAAATTCCGGGAACAGAGAACCGGCTAAAAACCCCTCTTTTATCTCGTGGGCATACCACCATGCCATCTGGACAAAAGCCTTTGCCTGTGCTATTTGAAAGAAAAGTCGCCGTGCGAAAGGAGTAAGGCAGTGAAGGTCGGAATATTGATCAAGCCGGGGATAAAGGAAGGAAAGCAACTGGCCCAGAAGCTGGAGAGATGGCTCAAGGCCCGCGGCGCAAAGGCTTACAGCACTGAAATGGACATGCGAAAGGGGAAGACACTCCCACGCGGCCTCGACCTCTTGATAGTCCTCGGTGGTGACGGCACCATGCTCTACGCGGCCTCTCTTGTCGGGCAATCCGGGGTTCCTGTCCTCGGGGTTAATCTCGGGGGGCTCGGATTCCTCACTGAGGTTAAGAAAACCGAGCTGTTCCCCTTATTGAAAAAGTTTCTCGCAGGAAAGGTCCATCTGGAAGAGCGCATGATGCTCAAAGCCTCAGTGGATACCGGGAGGACAAAGCGCGGCTTTTTTGCACTTAATGAATTTACCATTGCCAAGAAAACCCTCTCCAGGATGATCGAACTGGAAACACGCGTAGACGGAATATACCTTGCCTCGTTTCGAGCTGACGGGCTTATCGTGAGCACACCAACAGGGTCCACGGCCTACTGCATGGCCGCTGGCGGGCCCATCGTGCATCCTTCCATGCAATGCCTTGTTCTGATCCCTATTTGCGCTCATACATTGACCAGCCGCCCCCTGGTGGTTCCAGCATCATCCGCAGTGGAGGTCCGGCTCCGCATTCCCGGGACCGAGGCTCATCTAACTGTGGACGGCAGAAACGGCATGAAGCTAAAACGGGACCAGCGCCTTGTCATCAAGGCCGCGGAAGAGGGTCTGGCTCTTATCAATTCACCCAGCATGGACTATTACGCCATCCTCCACACAAAACTACACTGGGGAGACCGGTAATGCTGAATACTATCCGGATCCGGGATTTTGCCATCATAGACGAATTGGAGGTTAATTTTTCTCCGGGCTTGAATATTCTGACCGGCGAGACCGGCGCGGGAAAATCCATAATTATTGATGCGCTGTCGTTAGCGCTTGGTTCACGGGCTTCAAGCGAGATGATCCGTAGCCGGGCAGAGGATGCCGAGGTAGAAGCGCTCTTCTTTCTTTCAGACACCCATGCCGCGCTTGATTTCCTGAAAGATCAAAAATGGGAATCCGGCGAAGAGCTGATCATCCGCAGGGTTCTCAGCCAGGAGGGGCGCCACCGTATCTGGATCAACGGCCGGCTCGCCACTCAGGGCATGCTCTTTGAGCTGGGAAGACGGCTGGTGGACATCTACGGTCAGCATGAATATCAGACCCTGCTGAGACCGGAGCGCCATATCCTTCTGCTCGATGACTTCGGCAACCTCGATAAAAACCTCGCCGACTACCAGCGTGTCTATGAGCGCTACCTCGGTCTCAAAGAGGACAGGGATCGGCTGAAGCTCAATGAAACCCAGAAGCGCGAGCGCGAAGATTTCCTGCGGTTCCGTATCCGGGAGCTCGAAGAGGCCGGGCTAAAGTCCGGGGAAGAGGATGAGTTGAGGGTTGAGCGGGAAAGGCTCCGCCATGCCGAATCCCTGAAAGAGACAGCCGGGACCGGTGCAGAACTGCTTTATGAAAGCGAGGACGCGGTCTCTTCACGGCTCCATGAGCTCACATCCCGGATTGAGGAGTCCGCTCGGCACGACCCTGAACTTGCGCGCCTCGCAAAGGAGATAGCCTCTGTGGCAACAGCCTTGGAGGAATACGGCATTGAGCTACGCGGGTATGCGGACCGGTGCGAGGCTGATCCGGAGAGGCTTAACGGTATCGAGGACAGGCTAACAGAGCTTGCCCGGCTCAAGCGCAAGTATGCTCCTTCTGTGGAAGAAATGCTTTCAATTCTTGAGGAGAGCAAAAATGAGTTGGATGGGCTTTTACATCATGAGGCAAGACTCAGGGAGCTGGAAGCGGAGTTGGAGAAGCTTTTTGAGAGTTGCCTTGAATTCGGAAACATACTGAGCAAGAAACGAAAGGATGCGGGGGCCCGCCTCTCCCGGAAGGTAAAGGATGCGCTCTCTGAGATGGGTATGGCAGGAACGCGGTTCGAGGTAAAGTTCATGGATCGTGGAGATGGAAAGAGGGTTCCTGGTCCGAGCGGCCTGGACAATATAGAGTTCTGGCTCAGCCCCAATCCGGGCGAGGAGCTTAAGCCCCTGGCCAAGATCGCGTCAGGAGGAGAGTTAAGCCGTATCATGCTGGCGCTGAAGGGTATTCTGGTGCGCCGCGGAGAAGTGGGCACACTGGTTTTTGACGAGGTGGATTCCGGGATCGGCGGGGCCGTGGCCGAGGAAGTGGGCCGAAAGATGAACTCTCTGGCCCAGAGCCACCAGGTGCTTTGCGTGACACATCTTCCCCAGATAGCTAAATTCTCGGATGCGCACTTCCGGGTGACCAAGAAGGAGAAAAAGAAGCGTGCGGTTACCCGGGTGGAACTTTTAAGCGACTCACGGCGCGTTGAAGAACTGGCTCGAATGCTGGCCGGAGCCGAGATAACAGAAAAGAGCCTGGCTCATGCCCGGGAGATGATGGAGGGGACAAGGCAGTGACTCTGGCGAGATACGAGGAGAACCTCTCTGAAGAGGAAGCCCTGAATGAGGCAGAAAAATATTGCAGGGGAATGGACCTCTCGGGCTGGGAGATATTTCTTCTCGTGGAAAGATCGCTCGGTATCGAGTCCAAGGACCAGAAGGTAGAGAGCCTGATCCGCGCGGAGCACAGCGGCATGGCCTTGCGGCTCTTTACCCGGGGTCGAGTCGGGTCTGAATTATCTGTAGGATTCGCATACGCCACTGACCTCAGGCCGAACTCACTGCGAGCAATGGCGGAGCGCGCCGAGGCCAGCGCCCGCGAGGTCACTCCGGATCCGTTTCAAGAGGTAACCCCTCCCTGTCCCGATGGTATTCCGGGTCTGGATATTTTTGATCCAGGCATCCATGGCATATCGGAAGCGCAAAAGATTGCACAGGCCCTGGCCCTGGAGAAGGGTGCGCTATGCTTTGATCCAAGAATTCGCATGGTGCGATCCGCAGAATACGAGGAGGTTGATGATGAGGTCTACCTGAAGAACTCCCTGGGGCTTGATCTTCACGGCAGGAGAACCCTGTTCAGCGTCAGTCTCATCGCTGTTGCGGAACAGGGTGAAGAGGCGCAGAGCGGTTTTGAATTTGATTTCAACTACAAGTATGATAAACTCAACTCCGAGGAGATAGGGGCTTTGGCCGCGGCCAAGGCCGTGGGGCTACTGGGAGCGAGACCGACTTCCACGGGAACCTACCCGGTGGTTCTTATCCCTGAAGTAGGTGCGGAATTAGTGGGTGTGCTGGGTTATGCTTTCAGTGCCGAGGCGGTTTGCAAGGGCCTCTCGTGGCTGAAGGACAAACTTGGGAAAGCGGTATTTTCACCCGGGGTTAACATCAAGGACAGCGGCTTATGCTTGCAAGGGGAAGGGGCTTTTCCTTTTGACGGCGAAGGAACACGGAGCCGGGAGACGCAGATGGTGGAATCCGGTCGCTTAACCGGGTTTCTTTTCGATCGTTACTATGCGCGCAAAATGGACTGTACCACCACAGGCAACTGCGTTCGTGAAAGCATTGACGGTCCTCCCCGGATCGGGCCGACAAACCTCTATCTTCAGCCGGGCAAAGGGACCACAAGGGATCTCATCAAGCAGGTATCCTCAGGGATGTTGGTGGAGGAGTTGCTGGGAATTCATACAGCTAATCCGATAACCGGGGAGTTCTCGGTGGGAGTAAGCGGGAAGTGGATTGAACGGGGTCAGACCACACATGCAGTCACGGGCATGGCCATGGCCGGTACGCTTGAGGATATCTTTCAGCGGGTCGAGGATTTAGCCGGAGACCTTCGTTTTGTGGGAGAATCCGGTTCACCCGGAATTCTAGTTGCCAGCGTGAAGCTAAGCGGTATTTAAGGCAAGGGCTTTGCGCTGAAAAAGGAAGCGGGGGATGAAATTTAAAGGATACGGCGCAAGTGATGTCGGGAAGGTGCGCGATAAGAACGAGGATTCCTACTTGGTAGACAACGAGATGCGACTTTACATAGTTGCGGATGGTATGGGCGGCCATGCTGGCGGAGCGTTTGCGAGCAAAAGAGTGGTGGAGGTAGTGAAAGAGGAGATGATTCGTCTTGAAAAGAGTC
>CAZOMR010000076.1:0-12773 GCA_964580655.1 uncultured bacterium | reverse complement strand
ACCTCGCCGATGTGTTCGAGGAGCTTGAAGCGGAAGAGCAAGCGTGGAAGGAAGAGCAAAACGCGCCCGTCCGGGAGCAGATCGAGGCCGCCGTCAAGGTGACCGGAGCCGAGAAAAGCACTTCGCAGGATCGCTGGGGAATAGACAAGAAGATCGTCATCACCGTAACTCTGCGGAACACGTCGGCCAAGGTCATCACCCGCATCGAGGGCGACCTGGCGGCCGCGACCCAAACGGTCCCGGCAACCTCGAAGGAGTGGCCGGTATTTTCAGATGTGCCGATTCAGCCCGGCACCGAGCAATCCGTCACCTGGAAGTTCGACTCCAATATGTTCATCGAGGAGGAGACTACGATCTTCAACACGCCAGGGAATGAGCTTGACATTGGTTTCACAATTGAGGCGATTATGATGGAAGGCAGGGAGCCGCTTGAAATCCCTTATCGCGATTAGAGACAAGGAAAGGAATGGGGGGGATGAACAATGGCGGATAAAGGCATGGTCATTTGCCGGAACTGTGGAGAAGAGGTCCACGAGGATCGGGCCTTGCCGGTTATCCCCGACGAGTTTGGAAATATGACCTACCGCTGCGAAGATTGCCTGGAACCACTGTCACAAGAGAAGTTGGAGCGGATGAGAAAAGAAGGATTCAAGGAGGAGGTCGAGGCCATCAAGAAGGGATTATGCCCCTTTTGTAAGAAACCTGTGAAGGAATCCGATTTCAAGGGCTACCGGTCAAGATTGGACTTCAGGGTTAATGGAAGCTGCAAGGCCTGTCAGGATGATTTTTACAGAGGGCTATTTAACCAAGAGACATAACAGTGCTGTCGACTTTGATTCAAACGGAATTAGAAAGACGGTGGCAGTTGAAAAACCTCGACCTCGAAAAGGTCACGGAGATACTCTATATGGGATTCCAACTTCTCAACATTATCTCCTGTTAATTCTGGAACAACTATAGCGGCTTTACATTTTGATAAATCTATCTTCATTCCTTCAAAATAGCTACGGAAAACAGTCGCGTTTAGTAGGAATTCTCTGTAAAGGACGACTTGCCCGATAGCATGACGATAATATTCCCCCTGGGACACTTTATCCTTGATTTCAATGACCCAGGGAACCTCATCTTGTCTCATCAGATAATCGATGTGTCTTACGTCCTTATATCGGTGCCAAATGGCGGGAAACTGAAAGGGCAATTTATCCCAGAGCGGGCATAATGCTATATCTGTGTTAGGGATCTTGTTTTTAATCAGTTTTGACTCAATACGATGTTCACCACCTCCAGCCGAATACAGTGCCATGTTACGGTCTGCCTGCCCTTTTCTTTTCGAGGCTAATTCTTTTATGATTTTTGCTGCAATCTCCAATTCTTCCTTCTGAAACTTGAGTTGTGCTCCTTTACCAAAACCAGCTAAGATATCAAGAATTTCTTTTTTGCCCTTACCTTTGGGAAGAATAAATTTAAGATTCCACTCAGGCTTGTTTCGAATCTTATATTTTAACTCGCAAACCTTCAGTCCAGAAATTCTGCCATCAATGCTGTTATTTTTAATAGCACTGACTGGCTGATTCCATTCAAGAGTTTCGTCATCAACCAGTTTGCTAATTTTCTTCGCCGGTTCTGGTAAATCAACGGGCCTGCGTTTGATGGTATCACACCAATCCTCACATCGAGGGATGTCAATGGTTCCCGGATCAATTTTGATTTCCTCTTCGGATACTGTCCTCCCTTCAATCGATATTTTCACTCTGAAATCCGGTCTGTTTTTTCGAATGACGCGAATCAGGGTTCCGATTGCGTCAAGGGCCTTGTCGTTCTCAGAAGGCTTCTCCTTTCCATGCTTAGTGCTTAAGACAAATTCAGGCATTCCGAAATCATTGTATTTGAAATGATGAAGATGTAGCATGTCCATAAAGCCATCAATAATTTCTTTGTCTTTTATTTTATTTTTGTGGACCCCTACCATTATCCCTTCATCTGTTTTGCATCTCAGGACGTGACTCGAGACGTTAAGTTCCATGTCTGTTTCTGATTCAAAGGGATAACCTTTCTTCTTGAAATATTCCATTATGCCTGTCATTGCTTTTCTTCCTTATTTCCCCCAAATCATATACAAAGCCATTCTTGATTTCCCAGCATTCGAACATCATCAAAATATTTCATAAAGTCTTCCATATGCTCAGTATGCACCGGCAATACATTACGGGCAGTGATGGCCTCTGCAAATACTTTGAGTTGGTCGAAACCCGCATGGCCACTGGTGTGGGCATAGTGGAATTCGATGGCTTTATCATCCTGGAAGCCCGCCATCATCTCGGCCTCTGGTGAATTCTTCCAACGACTTTGATCAAGGTAGCCACGCCATTGAGAGTAGATGACATTGACCGGATGTTCTCTCCTGTTCCTGTAGGCATCCACTATCTTGGCCCCTGATAGTCTGATCGCGCTCAAGTAGTTCTCGGGCCTCTTGTAGAGTTTGCCCTTATCAATGGACCTTTTCTCCGCTCTGTTCAAAAAGTCACCGAAATATTCGGGATAGGCCTCAATCGTTCGAGGCTGACCGCCGGTGAACAGAACCCTCATCCACTGCCATTCCATGCTTGGGACTTTAGTTGGCTTACACTTCATCTGCTCCAAAATCCAGGCGGTGTAGAGGTCAAGCACCATGGTCTTCTCGGCGTCACGACAAGCCTTCCAAGCGCAGGTTAGACGGTCAATGTTCTGCCCGGAGCAAACCAGGAAGGAGATGTTCTTCTGGTCCTTGATGATGTTATAAATCTCACTGCCGATCTCTTCTTCGGTCTTTGCCGCGCTTCCCTCCCGGCCGATATTGGTGCCTTCCATAATCAGGACATCAACATCCTTAGGCGGATGCTTCACCATCCTGTCGAAGAGCTTTCCTTTCTTGCCATGAGAGCGAAAGTCGCCTGAGTAAAAGACTCGTTTCCCTCCGGCCTCGACCAGGAAGGCGAAGGATTCCGGAGACGAGTGGTCTACAAGGAAGGGGGTTATGGTGAAGCCGGCCACCTTAAAGGGCTTCAGGTCGTCAATATACCTGAATTCGCGGGACATCGGCTCTCTCTTCCTGAAAATGCGAACCGCGTCGATCAGCCTCCTTCCGATCTCGCCGATGTATATGGGGACGCCCGGAGCCAACTCCTCCATTCGGCCATAGTGGTCCTGGTGCGGGTGGCTGATGATGAGGGCCTCCGCCTTGAAGCCGGTCAAGTCCACGGGCTTGGATTCAGGGTCAAGGGGCGTCCCCAGTTCAAGCAGGATTGATTGCCCCTCGTGCGAAAGCTCAATGCAGGTTCCGCCAATCTCGTGCGAGCCTTTATGTATCCTGATTTTCATTGCCATGCTTTGCCCATAGTGTAGTCTTTCCGGGGACGCGAATTCAACCGAGCGCTTCCATCCGCTCTTTGGCCTGCCTGAACTCATCAGGATAGTTGGCCTTCAAGAAGGCGCACTGGTATGCGATAACCGAGTATGCCACGGCATGGGCTTTGTTATAGGTGTAAGGCAGAGCGAAGGATATTTCGGAGAGTAGGTCTTCGGCCTTCCCCTCATCAATTCCATTCTTGACTGCTCCGTCAACAAACTTCCGTTCGAGGGGCAGGCTCTCAAGAATGCGCTTTAAAAGTTTCATCCGCAAGGCATCGGCGGCGATGAAGGACATCCCCGCAAGCTCCATGAAAGCTCTCAGGACCTGCTCCATATAGACCCAGACGCCATAGGTTTCATCCAGGATCGGGGCCAGTTGGGGAACGGCGTAATGGAACTGCTCCCGACCGTTCTTTCTGGCAATAACCCGATCCATGATCCCATCGCTCAGCGGGCCGGGCCGATAAAGGGCCATGACCGCCGCCAGGTCCGAGAATCTGTCAGGCCGCATCCGTCTCAAAACATCTTTCGCGCCTTCGCTCTCAAATTGGAACACGCCTTGTGTATCTCCCTCACACAACAGCTTGTATGTCTTGGAATCATCGAGCGGCAACCGGCTTAGATGTAACTCCACTCCCTTTGCTCCTCTGATCTCCTCCACGCAGTAGCCGAGCATGGTGAGGGTCTTCAGGCCGAGGATGTCGAACTTAACCAAGCCGAGGCGCTCGATGTCCTTCTTGTCGTACTGCACGACCGACTCCTCCCAATGTCCGCTCAGGTCTACGGGCACATAGTCGGACAAGGGCTTATCCGAGATAATTAAACCAGCGGCGTGAGTGGAGCGGTGCCGGACAATGCCCTCCAGCTTTTCTGCAACCGAGAATAATGTATCAAGCTTATTGTATTCAGTTCTCAATTTATGAAGCTCAGGTTCTTCTTGCTGGGCACATATCAGGTCGCAATGGGGAGGTATGAGCTTGGCCATCCGGTCTACTTCTTCATAGGGCATTTCAAGCACACGGCCCACGTCCCGCACGGCGGCGCGGGCTTTCATAATTCCGAAGGTTAGTATCCGGGCAACGTGGTCCGGTCCGCCGTACTTGTGGTAGATGTAATCAATGACTTCATCTCTCCGGATCATGCACACGTCCACATCTATATCCGGGAAGATCGGTCGTTCCGGGCTCAGGAACTTATCAAAAATGAGACCATGGGCCAGCGGGTTCACGTCGGTTATGCCCAGGCAGTAATTTACCAGGCTCCCCGTGGCCGAGCCTCTCCCAGGACCGACGGGGATGCCGTTCCCCCTGGCCCAGTTCATGTAATCAGCAACGATCAGGAAGTAGTCGGCCAAATCGTGATGGAGGACGGCGCTTATTTCATACTCCAGTTGCTTCAGGTATTCATCCTCTCGGCCAGGAAATTCAGGGTCGCTTATCTCCAAGTCCGCCCTTCTTTCCTTGAATCCCTTCCGAACTTTCTCCTTGAAATTTTCCACCGAGGATTTCTGTGGATCGGCTTCGAACCTGGGCAGGTGAAAATACTCCAGGTCCAGCTCCAGATTGCACCGGTCAGCGATTTCAAGTGTATTGGCGAGCGCCTCCGGGCATTCGGGAAAGACTTTGTTCATTTCTCCTGTGGAGCGGAAGTAATATCCTCTTGCCAGTGGGGGATCGTGTACAGGGAAATCGGGCCAGGTCTTTCCCTCCCTGATGCAAAAAAGGACATGATGGGCGAACGCATCCCCCTGGTCCAGGTAATGGCAAAACCCGGCGGCAACGATGGGTATCCCGAGTTCTTTACCCAGCTCAATCAGACGCCTGTTGATCTGGTCCTCAACTGGCAGTCCGCCGCTTATCAACTCCAGGTAAAACCTGTCTCCAAAAACTTCCTTGTAATGATACGCGGCCTTTTCCGCTTCCTCGGCTTCGCCTCTCATCAGATGTTTCGGGATTTCTCCTTCCATCCAGCCGGAGAGGGCAATGAGTCCCTGATCGTGTTCCGCAACCATTTCCTTTCGAACCATGGCTGACCCGTCTTCTTCCACCGTGCTGGCTCTGGTCAGAAGCCTGCATAGATTGCTGTATCCGACCGTGTCCTCGCACAGCAGGACCAGCCCGTGGCTTTCATTTTTGGGATCATTGGGATCGTCCGGGGCAATCTCCACCTCACAACCAATGATCGGCTTTATCCCGACATGCTTCGCCTCGATATAGAACTTAACGGCTCCGGAAATGGTCATGTAGTCGGTAATGGCGATGGCGGGCATTCCATATTCCTTGGCCCGTTCTACCAAGTCTCGGATTTTAATCATGCTCTGGAGGAGGCTGTACTCGGTGCGCACATGAAGGTGTACGAATGAATAAGCATCAGTGGGCATGAACATGCTCCCCCGGCTGAACGATTGCCTTGATCCCGCGATCCATGAATTCCTCGAAATCTTTATAGTCGCCGCTGAAATTCTCTCCGGACATCTTCTCGACCTGGGTGATGACGGAATCCACGATCTCGGGGACCTCCATTTCCGTGGTCGGGTCGGGCATGAAGTATGAGCCGGTGGCCCACCTGCTCAGCCGATTGAACCAGGAGAGCATCTTGTGAGGGAGGAGGTTTAGAATGCTGACCCAGAATGGGGGCACGCACCCGACATCCTCCTCGTCTTCATGCTGGACGACAGTTACCTTCACCCACCTGTCCATGTTCAGAATCAGGTCGCACTTTCCGCAATAAAGAAAGTGGAAAAATTTGGCCGGGTCGGACTCAAGGTAGTATTGATGAAATCCGACCATGACTTTCTCCTCACATTTGGGACAGAAGGCGTACACACCCATTGGCTTGCTCCACTCAATCGGTTCTTTAGTACTTTATACAATGCGAGGTGGTCAACGGTTGATTTGCAGTGTGTCAGGCGGAATAATTTTGAGATAGGGAGAAGAGCTTTCCCGCGTAGCTTTCGATGAGTTCGCGCTCTGTGATTTTCCGAGTCCATTTCTCCGGTATCCCCTCTATGCCGTAATAAGCCCCTGCAAGCTGGCCGTAAACCGCACCGGTAGTGTCCGCATCGTCGCCGAGGTTCACGGCCATCAGCGCTCCTTCCTCGAAGGACTCGCTGTTATGGAAGGCCCAGAGTGCGGCCTCCAGGGACTTGACCACGTAGCCCGTGCCCTTGATCTCAGGCGGATTCTTTCGCTTGAATGAGCCTGCGGCTACCTCGTCAATCTCCGGGCAGAGGGTATGCTCGATCCAGTAACCAGGCAGGGGGCTGAATCGCTCGGACAGAAGCTCGGACTTGTCGAGGCCGTTGAGGGCCCCGACGATCAAGGCTCCAAAGTAGCGGCAGGCGTCAACCGCGGTTTGTGCGCCGTGGGTGGTCCTGGAGCTTTGGACGCACATTTCGATGGCCAGGGCGGGCCGGCCCCGGTAGAACATCGGAACGGGGGCGAGACGCATGATGGAGCCGTTCCCTGCGGACCTGGGGTCTGTGGAGCCGCAGAACGGCTCCCCGGTCTCCTGGAAGCGGATAAGAGCGTCCCGGACCGTATTCCCGATGTCAAAGCAATCTCCGGTGCTGGACAAGTGTCCCTCCTTCCACCATCGCACATATCGCTCAAGCTGATCCACTGGGTTGAAACCCTCCTTCTTTATGAGGCTCTCGGCCAAGCACAGGGCCATAGAGGTGTCGTCCGTCCACTGACCCGCCTCCAGTCCGAACGGCCCTCCCCCAACCATGTCCGTGATCGGTTCGAAGCTCCCCGGCGGCATGAACTCCAGCGTCGTGCCCAGGGCATCGCCGACCGCCAGTCCGAGCAGGCATCCTATGTATCTGTTAATCATTCTCTCATTCGGGCCGTGGTGGACCTTGGTCTTTTCTACTTGAAGCGGTCAGGTCTGGGACCGTTGTAGCCTCCGTCAACCTCCGACTATAATGGCGGAACATGGATGCGATGGTCAACCGTCTATTAACGTGGCACGAGGCTGGCCCGGGCCAACTTGAATGCGTCCTGGACCTTTACCGCCTTCTGCCGTCCGATAAAGAGCGACAGAGGTTCGCGGCCAATTGGCTAGAGTTCCTTGAGTCCGATCCGGCCCATGCAGACATCTATCAGCGCGATGGCGACCGCCTGATTTACCTCACTGAGCACCTTGTCCCGACCGACACAAATAATCGGCCTCCGCTACTCCTGGTCCTGGGCAACCCGGCCAGCCACTCGGTCAAGGCCGGGATGTTCTTTTCGTTTGAGGCCGGGGCCCGGGAGCATCGCTTCTGGAAGGACATCCTGCGGCCGGCCGGTGTCCTCGATCTGGCGCTCGATATTGACCTGCCCGTGGAGGAGCGCAACGCTCGCCGGCGGGACCAGCTCCTCAACCTCGAGTATGACTCTCCCTTTCGCATCGGCCTGTCCGTCTTCATCTCCATGCCCAGCGCGGCCAGCGGGCCGTGGTCCGGAATAGCCGGCGTCCGGAAGCTGATAGGGTCTGAGGCTATGGCACGGCTGGAGGTCACCGAAGCGGATCGTGTCCGGGAAAGCACGAAAGCATTTATCCAACCTGGCGGCGCGGTAGTCGCTTTCCAGAAGAACGCCTGGGATGGATTGCGTTCTCCCAATGATCCCCCGTATAGCATCAATGCGGCGAAAGCCGGAAAGCTGCGGGGCACTATGTCGAGCATGCCCGATGTCCCTATCTATTGCACTCCTCCCACCAGACTGGCAGGCCCGGCTCGTGATGCCCTTAAACATTTTCTGAACCTCTAACCGAAACTGTTCCCATGCCTGCTTAAAGGCCGGGAGTCTTTCAATCTAATCCCATAAGATGCCGCCAAACTCGAACCTCATCTCCATCTTCCCGCACTCAGGGCAAAGATACCTTGTGTCGGGGAGTAAGACGCTCGCATGAGGAGGGAATAAGTGCCACTCGAAGACCGGTTCCTTTCGTGATTTCTTCTTGCCCGAAGGGGCCTGGAGCGATGGGTCATTGTAAAAGGTGACTTTTCGTCTGCATTTCGGGCAACGGGGACGCTTGGCAAGATAGTTGGCCACGACGAACCTGTGGCAGTTCAAGCAGATACCTGGCACATAACAGGTTGTTTCATGGTTCAGCATTCCGCCTCCCACCATGAACGTCTCTGAAGCAAACCCACACTTGCACCTGGCTATAAGAGAGGAACCCATTTTATTTGCCCTTCATCTGATTTAAGGCGATATTGTTTCCGAGTTCCTCTTGAAAATCAGGATCATCAAAAAGAGACTGCTCAAGCTCAAACTCCTTTCCTTCCGGCATGATAATTTTATAATATCCCGAGCCTATTGATTCCACCGCAATAAGGGATGCGACCTTGTCTTTTATATGCTGCTCAAAGGCAAGGTAGGCGGTCAAGAATTTGCGGATGAGTTCAGCCATCTCCTCATTGTCCATGTAAACGCCGCCATAAGGCAGCCGAAAAAATATCCTCCGCCAGGCATCCACCAGCGAGTAATAAAAAGCGTAACTATTAACCCCATGACCCCAAAACCCTAAAAGATAGTAGCCCTCGGGACAATCCTCTATGAATTCTCCGGTCTCGCCCTGGATCAAGAATGGTTTTTCTTTGGCAATTTCCGACCCGACCAGAATCGCCTCATCAAGATCATCTGCATCATCAAGCGGGACAAGGCTCATTTCCGTCCGCAAGCCTTGCGGCATCTCCATTAGAAAACACTTTTGAAAAGTCTCCAGCAATTCCTTCATTGTTTGCTTATTATAGCACCACTCTAAATCAACGGTTGAAATGAATCTCTGGTATATTTACAGCGTAAAGACGTTCGGAAAAAGGCTGATTGACAATGTTTTCCGTTATGAGAGAAGATATGTCAGAAGAGGGCGGACGGATTGCAATGACTGGCAGGAGAGGTTTGTGAGATGGCACAGATAGAGCTTAATCGTTTTGTGAGGGCGATCGGCGAGGTCTGCAAGGACCGGGTGGTGGAGGAGAAGTGGGTGATCGCTCCTTCGCTGCGGGTCGGCTTCCAGTGGCTCGACCGGATCACGCGCTCGGGCGCGCCGGTGGTGAATGCCCGGGTTAAGACGCTGCCGAGCCTGGCCCTGGAGCTTGCCTCGCCGGAGATGACGCGACAAGGGCTTTCCTATATAAGCGGCATCCGGGCCGAGGTGTTGATTGATCGGATTTTCGCGGAGCTTAAAAACAAGGGCGAGGTTTATCTTACCAGACTGACCCAGACCCCGGGCCTGATCCAGAGCATTGCCGGCACCATCCGCGACCTCCGGCTCGCCGGCCTCTCATTAAAAGAGCTTGAACCCGAATCCTTCGAGGTTGCGGACAAGGGAGGCGAGATCAAAGCCATGCTTGCCGAGTTTGAAAAGCTCATGAAAGCCGAAAAGCTCATTGACTACGCGGACGCGCTCAAGCTAGCCATCGAGCGGATCAGAAGCGATAACGACGCCCTGCCCGGGGACGCCATCCTTATCATGCCTGGTGACATGGCCGATGATTTGCGAGGGCTGGAGCTTCTCTTGTGGCCGGCCGTGCCCGAAGACAAGCGCCTGGTCCTCACAGTGGATAAGCCCGGAGAAGTCGAGGGTGAGCCAACCGATCTCGCTTTGCTCCGATTCATAAACGACCCTGCAGCCGCGCCGCCTCCGAGGAATGATAACACGGCCAGGATGTTCCGCGCCATCGGCGAGGTGAACGAGGTGAGGGAAACCCTGCGCCGGATCGTGGAGAACAAGATTGCGTTTGATGAGGTCGAGATCATCCACACGGATTACGCCACCTATGTTCCCATGATCTATGAGCTCACGTCGCTCATCAAGCCCGGCGACCTCGACTCGCTGCCGGTGACCTTCGCCGAGGGTATCCCCATCCGCTACTCCCGCCCGGGCCGGGCGCTCCTGGGCTTTGTCTCCTGGCTCCGCGAGGATTATGCCCAGGCCATACTGGTAAGGATGATCCAGGACGGGCTTCTGAAGATTGACATCCCGGAACACGAGCAGATGAGCTTGTCAAGGCTGGCCGCGAATTTCCGGGCCGCGCCCATCGGCAACGGCCGGGAACGCTACCTCCCGGTTATTGACGATCAGGTTGAGGCCCTGCAAAAAAGGATCAAGGGAAAGGAAATTGATAAAGAGGATGTGGACCCGGAGCGGTCCGATCGAAAGCTCAAGAATCTCAAGGAACGCATAAAGGCGCTCGAGGTCGTGCGTGGTTTGGTTTGCGACCTCCTTGATTATTCGCGCCCGGAACAGGATCAAAAGCAGTTCCTCGATAGCACGCTGGCTTTCCTTGACAAGTATGCCCGCTCGATAAGCCAGCTTGACGAGTACAGCCTCCATGCCCTGCGCCGGAGTATTAAAGACCTGGCCGGCTGCCTGGAAGGAGGAGACATCGAGGGTCTGGACATTCTTGACTGGCTCTCCGAGCTTTCTCATGAAGACAGTGTTGGCGGTCTTGGGCCGAGGCCCGGCTGTCTGTTCGTATCTCCTCTCCACCAAGGCGGCCATTCCGGCCGGCGGCACACCTTTATCATCGGCATAGACGACACCAAGTTCCCGGGGGCCGGCGCGCAGGACCCGCTGCTGCTGGACGCGGAAAGAGACAAGCTCTCGCCGGAGCTGGGCACGGCTTCCGCCCGGTTGTCAAAAAGAGTCATAGACTTCGCACGCCTCTTGGCGAGGCTCCGTGGTAATGTCACCTTGAGCTACTGCTGTAAGAGCCTTGCCGACGACCGGGAGATGTTTCCCAGCCCCGCGCTCCTCTCGGGCTATCGCATCCTTTCCGGAGACAGCGAGGGGTCCCTGGATAAAATGAACGCATGGCTTGGCCATCCCGCTTCCTTCGCGCCCGCTCATCCTGACCGATGCATTGATCCCACCGAGTGGTGGCTCATGAAAATGTGCGGCGATGAGAGGGTGAAGGAGCCTGATAAAGTAATGGCCGCGAGCTTCCCGCACCTCGGCCGCGGCATCGCCGCCCGCAAGGCCAGGGAGTCCGATGAGTTCACCGAGTACGACGGGTATGTGCCAGCCGCGGGAGCGGGATGCGATCCCGCAAGCCCGGACGGCCCGGTCATGTCGGCCTCCCGGCTGGAGAAGCTCGCTCAATGCCCCATGGAGTATTTCTTCCAATACATACTCGAGATCGAGTCTCCCGAGGAGTACATCATTGACCCCAATATCTGGCTCGACCCCATGGAGAAAGGGGGACTCCTCCACGAGGTCTTCAGGCAATTCATGATCGAGCTGTGCAAGCAGGATCGGCTCCCGGACTTTGAGCGGGACATGGCGCTGCTTGAGAAGATACTCGAGGACGGGACCGAGGCCATGAAAATCGAGAAGCCTCCACCCAGCTCACTGGTGTTCGAGCGGGCGAAGACGGAGCTTAAGCTCATGGCCCGGATTTTCCTCTACGAGGAACAAAGGCATTGCGAGCAGCACCGGCCGTGCTACTTCGAGGCGGCCATCGGCATGAGGCAGGATGGCGATCCCACACCGCTGGACGCCCTGGAGCCGGCAAAGATCAAACTCCCCGGGGGAAAAATCATCCAGGCCCGGGGACAGATTGACCGAGTTGACGAGGTCAAAGGCTCCGATCAGAAAAAGTTTTCCATCTGGGACTACAAGACCGGAAGCGCGTGGAAGTACCGCCAGGACCCGCCCTTCTGGAGCGGTCGGTGCGTGCAGAACGCCTTCTACCTCGCTCTGGCCCAGGAACGGCTCCGGCAAGTGCACCCAGGGGCCGCCATAACCAGCTTTGGATACTTCTTCCCCACCTGCCGGGAGCACGGCGAACGTATCGAGTGGCCGCGGGAGCAGTTGGAAGATGGCAAACAAGTGCTCGCCTTGCTCTGCGAGATGATCAGCAGAGGATGTTTCCCGTTTACCAATCGCGTAGATGACATCACCTACAGCGATTATACGCTTGCCTTTGGTGATGCTGATGCGGCCAGTGACAACATTGAACGCAAACTCAAGAGGGTAAAAAACAAGGCGCTTGATTCCTTCCGGGAACTCCGGGGCATTGAGCCGGAGGAGGATTAAGATGAGCAAAAAAGGTAAAAGCCAACCGCTTCCGCCTGATCACGACCAGCGCGAGCTTATCGTAAATGAGCTGGACAAAAACATGCTGGTGGAAGCAGCCGCGGGCACCGGTAAGACCACCAGCATGGTGTCGCGCATGGTCGCGCTTCTCGCCACCGGGACCTGCAATGACATTAGCAGGATCGCCGCCGTAACCTTTACCAGGAAGGCTGCGGCCGAGCTACGGGCAAAGTTCAGGATCAGCCTCGAACAAGAGGCCGCGGCCCGCGAGGGCCGGGAAAAGAAGAGACTGGAAGAGGCTCTCGCGGACATTGACAAGTGCTTTATCGGCACCATCCATTCCTTTTGCGCGA
>CAZOMR010000075.1:0-12784 GCA_964580655.1 uncultured bacterium | reverse complement strand
GGATAGTCACCATTTATGTCGCACACCCGGTTTCCATTGAAGCTGAAGGTTGACAGGAACCGGATGCCAGGATATTATTTTCAACATGGGTTCAAGGTCCGATCGTTTCCGCCTGGCATTGCTACTTGTGGCTATATTCGTGGTTGTGACCGGCGTGATAACGGGCATGCGTTACCTCGGTGGTCCGCGCCCGGTCGCAGACAAGGTGATCCTGATAAGCGTGGACACGCTGAGACCTGATTTCATCGGTTGTTATAACCCTTCTATCCTGACCACACCGAGCATGGATTCCCTGGCCCGGCGGGGCGTCCTGTTTGAAGACGCGTTTTGCAACTCTCCATCCACCACGCCTTCCCATACGAGCATGCTCAGCGGTTTGTATACATGGTCGCACGGTGTAAGGCGCAACAACTACCGCATACCGGACGAAGTAGTGCTCCTTCCAGAGATTCTCAAGTCCCATGGGTGGATAACTGGCGGCTTTGTCAGCCTGACCACCGTGGTTGGTATCTACGGGTTTGATAGAGGCTTTGAGGTTTTTGATGACACCCTGACCACTAAGCTTGATGGCTACACATACCCGGAACGCCGGTGTATGGATACCATTGAGCCAGCCATTGAATGGCTCAGCCAGCACCTCAATGACAAGGCCTTCATGTTCTTGCACCTGGGAGACCCCCACGGCCCCTATTCGCCGCCTGAGCCTTACCTCAAAGACCTGCCACCTCCGTCAGCGGACAAGACCCTGCCTATTGGAAGGAGTAATTACGATGAAAATGCCATTCCCAGATACCAGGTGATCGGAGGCCATCGTGAGACGGATTTCTATATCCAACGATACCATGCAGAGATACGATATGTGGACGATTGCCTGAAACTCCTCCTTGATAAGCTCAACGAATGGAACATCTTGGACCACAGCATGATCATCCTCACCTCGGACCACGGCGAGAGTATGGGCGAGCATCATAAATGGTTCCAGCACGGTTCATCACTTTACTATGCACAGACCCGCGTTCCGCTGGTTATCGTGTATCCCGGGATCAAGCCGTGCCGTGTCCGGGGCATTGTCGAGAGCGTGGACCTTGCTCCCACTATCCTTGAATACTTGGGAATGGAATTACCTGCGGAAATGGAAGGGATGAGCTTTCTCGCTCGCACTCGCGATCCGGATCAACCTGCCAAGTCCACATGGTATGGAGACCTGATGGGTAAAATGTATGGCATCGAACATAACGGCATGAAGCTCATCTACCGCAACAGGCGACACGATTACCTCCTTTTCTATGTTCGCAGTGATCCCGGGGAGAAGGTAAACATTGTTGCCGACCACCCGGAGCTCAAAAAGGCGTTGCAGAATAAGCTCAAGTCCTTTATCAAGTCCTGCCGCGGGCTCAAGGCCGAGAAACCGCGTTTATCCCCCAAAGATCAGGTAAAAGTCAAGAAGGCCCTTCGCTCCCTGGGGTATGTAGAGTAAAAAGCCTGTTGCCCTGATCAGTGCAATTTAACGAACCTCATTTTGCGGTTCGCCCCACTTGTTATACATTAGTACTCCTCTAAAGGATGCAATGAATTTCTGGAGCCGGCGATGGGAATCGAACCCGCAACCTGCTGATTACGAATCAGCTGCTCTACCATTGAGCTACGCCGGCTTGTGATATTGCCCCGACTCTCTTGGGCATTATTATAGGAAGAATTCTGAGGCCAGTCAAGTTAGTGAAAAATTTTTGGGTCATCCTGTAAATTTGTGGGATGCCTGGAAACATAGAGATTTCGGGGAGTTGGAAGGGTGTGTTGGATGATTTTACAGAGAAAGAGCTAAAGCGGGGAAAAAAATACTTGACAGCTTTTATGAAAGGTGTTAAATATTAAAGCCCATTAGAATAGGATTAAAAAGTAGTTGTATCAATGGAAGTTCCTGGGAAAAAAGCTAGTTGGGTCAGCAGATATACCGCCGCAGTTATAGCCTTGTTTATAGCGTGGCTTGCATTCTCGTCCTCTCTTGACCACCAAGAGTTGGTGTCTGGGATTGTGCTGGTGCTTTTAGCAGCAGCTCTGGGCTGGCGGGGCTTGAGCAATCGCGGCCTTGCCATCTTCCATCCTCGACGGATAGCATCTCTTATAATTTACTTCCCTGTTTTCTTCTGGCAGATGCTCAAGGCCAACCTGGATGTGGCATATAGGGTAGTTCACCCGAAGATGCCGATAAAACCCGGGATCGTGGCCATAAAGACCAGCCTCAAATCCGACACGGGAAAGCTCTTTCTTGCCAATTCCATAACCCTGACTCCCGGGACATTGACCATGGATATTTCCGGAGATTACCTTTTCATCCATTGGATAAATGTAAAAGAAGAGGATGTAGAAAAAGCGTCCGAGGTCATTGGCGGGAGATTTGAAGGGTATTTGAAAAGGATATTCGAATGAACCTGGTACTATTCACGGTTCTTTTAAGCATAGGTGTCGCAGGTGTTGTGCTGTGCCTGTTCCGGGGGTTAAAGGGCCCTACTGCTTCCGACAGGGCGGTGGGAGTGGACGGCATGATAACCATAACAACCGCCCTGATGGTTCTTATAGGGCTGTTTCTTAAATCGTCCATATATCTTGATGTATCACTTGTTTACGCAGTGCTGGCGTTCATCGGGATAATTGCAATCGCCCGATACCTGGAGAGAGGGCTATGATCACGGATGTCATCGGCGCGGCTGTTATTGCTTTTGGGGTGGCGTTCCTTTTTTTGGGCGGTCTGGGAATATTTCGACTCCCAGATGTATATAACCGGCTCCAGGCAGGGACAAAGTGCACCACCATGGGGGCATTCTGCACCATCCTGGGGGTGGGTATTGTAGAGCCCGACTGGTTCTTCAAGACACTGGTGATAGCGGTTTTTATCCTTCTTACCAACCCTATCAGTGCGCACGCCCTGGCCAGGGCCAGCTACAAGATCGGCGTGGAATTATGGGAGGGCACTGTGGTGGACAAGTGCAAGGAACTCGCTGAGTGCGAGCCGGTGGATGCTCCTGGAACGGCTCATGAGCAACAGACAGACCAGCCAGGGGAAAAATAATGGTTGTAATTCAAGCGGTCCTTATATTGATGATGATTGTAGCCGGTGTGGCAACCAGTATGTTGAAGGACTTGATAAGCGCTGTCATCGCCTGCGCCGCAGTCAGCCTGCTGGCTTCCATGTTGTTTTACTTCCTGGACGCGCCTGATGTGGCCATGGCGGAGGCGGCCATTGGCGCAGGCCTCACCACTGCGGTGTTCGTTATCGCGGTCAGAAAGACCCGGAGTAAGGAAGAATGAGAAAGGCTGTAGGTCTGATCCTTGTCCTGGTGGTAGGCATAAGCTTCTGGGTGGTCTTAAAGAATGTTCCATTTGGTCATGACAAGATCGGGGTAGGAAACCATTACATAGAGAACGCTATCCAGGAAACCGGGGCAACCAACATAGTGACCTCGGTAGTGGTGAGCTACCGGGGACTGGACACCCTTGGAGAGGTGACCGTACTTTTTATCGCGGCCCTGGGCATTGGCATGGTGTTGTTTTCTGTGAAAAAGACATCTGCCAAGGAAAGGCAAACGTCGAGCATGGTAGTGCAGACCGGCACCCGCATCCTGTTTCCGTTTATCATCCTGTTTGGCATCTATATTTTTGTGCACGGCCACCTCACTCCGGGGGGCGGCTTCCAGGGCGGCGCAGTAATAGCTTCAGGGTTTCTGCTTACCTACCTTGTCTGGCCGGAACTTGAGACCAAGAGAGAGAGGTTTGGAGCGGCAGAGAGCCTGGGAGGCCTCGTTTTCGTGACGATAGCGATCCTCGGACTTGTTTTTACCGGATACTTTTTAGGCAATTTCCTTCCCACCGGAACCCAGAACCATCTCTTCAGCGCTGGAATTATTCCCGTTATTTATATTGCCATCGGGATAAAGGTAGGGTCTGAACTGGCGGGTATTGTCGCTGATATGATTCATAAGGAGTAGCTGAATGGACCTGGTGGCAAACAGTATGTACTACCTGGGAGCCGGGGCCTTGATCCTGATAGGGCTTTACATGGTGATTACCAAGAATAACCTTATCAAGATCATACTGGGCTTGAGCCTGGTTGACACGGGAACTCATGTGCTCCTGATAGCAATAGGATATGTGAAAGGCAGGACGGCTCCCATCTTGACAGAGGAACTGCTCGAGTCAGTCGGGGAAGCGATACCCAAGGTTGTGGATCCCATTCCACAGGCGCTGGTGCTTACTGCCATTGTTATAGGAGTGGGGGTCCTGGCACTCGGGCTTTCCCTGGCCATCAAGGTGTACGAGCACAACGGCACCCTTGATGTGCGAAAGATAAGGGGGCTTAAGTGGTAAATCCTTCGTTGCTTATAGCTATCCCCCTGGCGGGAGCATTCCTCATTCCCCTTTTCGCCCTGGCCTCCAGGAGGCTTTCCAGGTACTTGCCCCCGTTAGTTCTCCTGGCCGACCTGACAATCAGCCTTTCCCTGGTTCCACGGGTGTTGGAAGACCCGATTATAGTCATTCTGGGCGGGTTCAAGCCGCCCTTCTGCATCAACCTGATGGTGGACATGCTTGGGCTTTCCTTTGCCATCATCATATCCCTGGTAAGCTTTCTCATCAGCATATACGCGATCGGATATATCAAGACCGAGCCGATTGAAAAATATCACGCTCTGTTCCTGCTGCTGGTGGCAGGGGCTATCGGCATAGTGCTAACCGGGGACATCTTCAACCTTTTCGTGTTCTTCGAGATACTGTGCATATCCTCATACGCCTTGACCGCGTATGAGAAGGACAAGGCAGGCACCGAGGCGGCCATGAAATACCTGATCCAGGGCGCAGTAGGCTCGGCGTTCATCCTGGTAGCGGTGGCATTTATTTACGGCCTTTTCGGAACCCTTAACATGGCGGAGATAGCCTCAAATATTGATTCCGCGGAACCGACTCACCTGTTCATGATCCTGGCGCTTTTTGTGGTGGGGTTCGGCATCGAGGCCGCCATATTCCCGCTGAACGCATGGTTACCGGACGCTCACTCATCCGCGCCGTCTTCAATAAGCGCAATACTCTCCGGGATAGCCATCAAGACCGGCGTTTACTGCCTGGCAAGGATATCTTACACTTTGATGAACGCCCAGGAATTACTTATATTAATATCCCTTATCGGGGTGGTGACCCTGCTGGTGGGCGAGATAGCAGCCTACGGCCAGAAAGAGGACATAAAAAGGATGCTCGCATATTCGAGCATCGGCCAGGTGGGACTCATCGTATTCGCCTTGGGAGTAACCACTTACCTGGGAATCTTCGGGGCCTTGTTCCAGGTGGCAAACCATGCCCTGGCAAAGTCGCTTCTCTTCCTGGGAACAGGCTACATGATCTACAATGTCGGCTCCAATAGGCTGGAGGCAATGGAAGGGCTGGGAAGGAAAATGCCGTTCACAGCCATAGCATTCACTATTGCCGTGTTTTCGCTGGTAGGGCTTCCCCCGTTCGCGGGATTCGTGAGCAAGCTGTCTATTATTTACGCCGCGGTCCAGACAGGGCAGGCGGTGTTTATTGTATTCGTGGCATTGGTGCTTCTGGCCACGGTGATCGAGGCAGGCTACTTTTTCAGGATCGTCCAGAGTTTGTATTTCAGGAAGGGGGTCAGCCTTGAATATGCCAAAGAGGCACCCATGACGGCATTGATACCCATAGCAATCCTGGCTCTCTTGATAATCGCTATAGGCGTGTATCCGCAGTTAATAACGGGCGCTTTAGAAGGAGCGGCAAGAAGCCTTTTAGAGCGCGGTGCTTACATAAGCAGTGTATTGGGGCCGATGTAAATGGAACTGTCCTTGTTAATGATTATTGCATTTGGCGGGGCATTGCTGGTCTATGTGGCTGGCAAGGTCTCCGGGCCGCTGCGTAACGCCCTGGCAATATTGACGGCTTTGGCGTCTCTGGTGCTGGTGGCCATGTTGTATAATCAGTCGTTTCATCTGGACTATTACACACTGCCGTTTCTGGGAATCAAGCTTTCGTTCAGGATAGAGCCGCTTTCCTGGTTCTTCGGCACAGTGGTGGCAGCGCTGGGGCTTTTATCAATAGTCTTTTCCATGCGATACATGCAGAACATGGAGCGGCTGAACTTCTATTACTTTGCCATGCTTCTGGTGAACGCCTCCATGCTGGGAATCGTGTTGTCAGCCGACCTGGTATCCTTCTATGTATTCTGGGAGATCATGAGCTGGAGCACTTATCTACTCATAAGCTACAAGGGAGGCAAGGCGGTCCCGGCAGGGCTCAAGTACATGATCATGTCCATGGTAGGGTCGTGCGCTATGCTACTTGGCATCTTGAGCCTGTATGTGCACTGTGGCAGTCTACAGGTAAGCCAGGTGGCCTCGGTCATGGCGCAAAACTCCATCGGCTACAACCTCTTCATCTTGCTTATGTTCACTGTCGCTTTCGGCATCAAGAACGCCATCATGCCCGGGCACACATGGCTGCCCGACGCGCACAGCGAGGCGGTGTCTCCCTTCTCCGCTATCCTGTCCTCGATTTTGGTAAGAATGGGAGTTTACGGGTTCGTGCTGGTCATGTATGGTATCCTGGGCATGGAACTGCTTCACAAGATCGGCTCGGGACACCTGACCTTCTGGTACATCCTCGCCTGGATCAGCGCTTTAACCATAGTGATACCAACTTTCATGGCCCTTCTGCAGGAGGACTCCAAGCGGCTCCTGGCATGGCACAGTGTGGGCCAGGGAGGATACATGATCCTGGGCATAGCCTTTGGAACCACTCTGGGCATTGCCGGCGGCATATTCCATACCTTGAGCTATGCCATGAGCGTGGCGCTGCTATTCTTTGTGGCAGGCGCGGTGGAACTGCGCACAGGCGGCATAAGGGAGTTGAATGAACTGGGCGGGCTCGCTCAAAGGATGCCAGTTACATTCTTGGCAGGACTGATCGGGATTTGCGGGTTCATCGGCGTGCCTCTCATGAGTAGCTTCGTATCCAAATGGATGATCTACAAGACCCTTATCGTGGAGCAGTATCCTTTCCTGGCCTTTGCCGCATTGATCGGCACCTGGGGCACTATCCTCTCCGTGTTTAAATTTCTGCATAACATCTTTCTGGGCCAGCTTCCGCAAAAGTTCCAGGATGTAAAGGAAGTGCCCTTGTCCATGCAAATTCCCATGATAGTACTTGGCGCCCTGATAGTCCTCTTTGGAATACTGCCGGGAATACCCCTCAAGGCCATCGGAGCCATCCAGGCCTCCATGGGTCTCCCCGCCTTGCACACGGGTCTTTACGCCATGCCCGAGGCCGTAGGCGAGCTGAACACAATCAACATATTCGCTGTCGTGATTGTCGTTTTGATGATAGTTTACTTTTTATTCGGCCTGCCAAAAAAGGCCCGCCGGGTCGATCAGTTCGACAGCTACGGCGCGGGATCATATGTGCCGACCGATAAATACCAGTACAGCGCGCACTTTTATGAGCGGGTATATGAATTGATCGAGCCTTTTGTGCGGGACCGGGTGGACAGCTTCTACGCCTGGATGGTGGAAAAGCTGGAGGGATTCTTTGACGGGTTCAGGAAGATATATACCGGCAATGTGAACACCTATGCGGCCTACATCGTGTTCATGCTGGCCCTGCTGATCATTTTGAAGCTTTGGGGGAAGATGTGATCTTTCAGGCTATATGGATCATCGTCCTGCCACTGGCCGCCTTTCTTATAGCGGTGCTGTTTCTTGGACTGTCAAGAAAGATACTCGCTCGGATTCAGCGAAGGTACGGCCCGCCTATCTATCAGCCACTTATTGATGTTATCAAGCTGGTAACCCAGGAGGAGAACATCTCTCACGGGCCGATATTCGGCTTCGGTATGATGCTCGCACTGGCCGGGTCCATAGTTACCGTGCTTTTCATACCCGCAGGCGGTATTCATCCCCTGTCCTCGTCCGGAGACCTGCTGGTGATCATCTACCTGATGCTTCTCTCTCCCTTGGGCATGGCCCTGGCAGCGGGTGCGGCGCATAACCCGAATGCCAGCATGGGGGTATCCCGCAAGTTCGTCCTGGCCCTTGCTTATGAGGTGCCCTTCCTGCTCTCCCTGCTTGCAGTAATGACTTACACCAAAAGCACCTCCCTGGTGGAGATTATCTATTCTCAGCAGGGGTCGGTTGTTGACTGGGGGCTGTTGAGACTCTCCCTTCCTGCTATTGCAACCTTCCTGGTTCTGCCGGTGATGTTGGGGATAAGACCTTTTGATATAGCAGGTGCTCCTCAGGAGATTGCCTCCGGCCCCATGGTCGAGCTTGGGGGAAAGTATCTTGCCTTGGCCGCCTTGCAAGGGGCTTTTCATACCTATGTGGTAGTAGCCCTGTATGTGGACCTTTTCCTGGGCGGGGGTGCAAACTTCCTGACCTTCTTCGTAAAGATGCTCGTTATATTCTTGGCAGGCCTCTTGATAAGTGCAGTCTTACCCAGAGTAAGGATTGACCAGGCCTTGAGGTATTGCCTGAAATGGCCCTCGCTGATAGCCCTGCTCGGCCTGATACTTGTTCTATTGACAGGGAGATAAAAGAATGGACAGGGAAGAAATAGGGAAAATTATAAAGAGTCCTTCCAAGTGGGGACAAAAATACTCGTTGTGGGCGGTTTACTTTTGCACAGGATGCGGCATAATCGAGATTCCTCCCGTCCTCACCTCACGGTGGGATGCCGAGCGGTTCGGGGTCATGCCGATGGCAACACCCCGGCAGGGCAATATGTTCCTGATTACCGGGTATGTCTCTATGAAGACCCTGGGCGCTATCATTCGTACCTACGACCAGATGCTTGACCCCAAGTATGTGGTGGGGTTTGGCTCATGCCCGATCAACGGAGGCATGTACTGGGACTCTTACAATACCATAAAGGAGCTCGACAAGTACATACCGGTGGACGGATGGATAGCGGGCTGCATGCCCAGGCCCGAGGCCATATTCATAGCCGTTACGAAGCTGTGGATGATGATAGATAATGATGCGGCGACCGGGTACAAGCGATACAAGGAGAACTACCAATATTACGAGAGGAACCAGCGGGAAGTGCTTCCGCATCTCCCCAAGTTTGCAAAACCTGAACATGCACAAATAGGATAAAAGTTATGCGGGAACAAGACATAAAACAAATGGTTGAAGCCAATTTCCAGGGCTCCACGGCAAGGGTGCAAAAAAAGGGACGCATCATAGTGACCCTTGTCAAGGAGTCCGCGCCCGGAGCGTTGATATTCTTCAAGGCAAACGGCTTTGACCATCTTTCCGCCATCTCTTGCACCGACTGGCTTAAGGAGGATGAATTCGAGCTTGTTTATCACCTCTGGTCATACACGGAAAGAATCCACGCCATGATAAAGACGCGCATTCCCAGGAGTTCGCCTGTTGCAATATCCTCAATACCCGTGTTTGAGCACGCCCAGACCTATGAAAGAGAGATACACGAGATGTTCGGGGTCAACTTTGAGGGAAATCCCCGGCTTATCCCCATGTTCCTCGAGAACTGGCAGGGTCCGCCTCCCATGAGGAAGGACTTTAATACAAGGGAGCATGTGAAGAATGCCTTCGGAATGGAGGATAATCTGCGATGAGGGAGCTCGAGCTTTACTTCGGGCCACAGCATGTGGGCATGGTAGGCAACTTCGGTATCATTCTCAATGTTGAGGGAGACACCGTGGTCAAGGCCCGCTCCAATCCTGGATACCTCCATCGGGGCTTTGAGAAGCTGATGGAATACCGGAGCTATATCCAGAATTTCCCTCTGGTATGCAGGATCAATGTGATGGACCCGGACCCCAACGAGATGCTCTATGCCATGGCTGTAGAGGACCTGGCAGGACTGGAAGTTCCTCCCCGGGGTCATTACATCAGGAGCATCGTCCTGGAGATGTCAAGGATCAGCTCACACCTCTTTTGGATTTGGGGATTTGGGAACCTTCTCGGTTTTGACACCATAGGACAATGGGCCATGGGAGACCGGGACTATTTCCTGGACCTTTTTGAAGAACTCTGCGGAGGGCGGGTGTATCACATCTATATTTGGCCGGGAGGGGTACGCCGGGACCTGCCACCCGGGTTCGCGGACAGGCTTTGTGCAGCCTGCGATCATCTGGAAGAAAAGATCTCTGACTATGACGACCTGTTCTTCAACAACCGCATCTTTGCGGAAAGGACCCAGGGGGTGGCCCCCCTCACCCGCGAGCAAGCCATTTCCCTGGGAATTACGGGCACCAACCTGAGGGCCACAGGCGCGGGGTACGATGTGAGGAAAGATGAGCCCTATGCAGCATACTCAGAGTTTAAGTTCGACGTTCCCGTCATGGAAGACGGCGATTCTTACTCCCGGGCCATTGTGATCCGGCTCGAGCTGGAACAGAGCATATCCATAATAAGACAGGCTATCGCTCAATTGCCTGATGGACCCGCGTGGAACAAGGTCCCGAACCCGTTTAAATGGAACATAAACCCGGGCGAGACTTATGTGAAGATAGAATCCTCAAGGGGGGAGGAAGGCGTTTACATGGTCTCCGACGGCTCGAATAAACCCTACCGGGTGTATTTCAGGACGCCTTCTTACCCAACCGGCATGCTGGTGCTTGAAAGACTCCTGCAAGGGGCCAGCGTATCAGATGTGGGCCACATCATGATGAGCCTCAATATTGCAGCCCCGGAGATAGACAGGTGATGAAGAAATGATCAGAGAGAAAAAAAGCCTCTTCGGTCCATTTGTGGCACTCAAGTACCTCTTCCAAAAGCCGCATACTTTCCGGTTTCCCTTTGAACAGAAGCCCACGGCCTCAAGGTACCGGGGGCTTCATATAAACGAGAGGGAAAAATGCACCGGGTGCGGTAACTGCGCTGATATATGTCCCAACCAGGCCATTAGAATGATAGAGGTCCCCGAAATTAAGCCTGAGCCGGGCAAAAAGAATGAGTTGCCGCAGATAGACTACGGCAGATGTTGCTTCTGCGGGCTGTGCGTGGACATCTGCCCCCCGGGAAGCCTGTCCCTGGCCAGGGACTACATACACATTGACCATGCTACGGACAGCTTCCTGTATATGCCGGACAGCGAGAAGTCAGGCGACCAGGCCTTCGTACCAGCATCCGAATACTCCATTATGAAAGCGAGCATTAATCACCGGCAGGCTGCAAACCCTGGGTTCGTCTACGATGAGGACTACTCCCTCGTGGACTTTGATCGTGTTCCCATGCCCGTGATGAAGCCGGAAGAAAGAAGGACTTCTTTTCTGGAAATGGTCCAGGGATACGCGGAAGAGGAAGCTCGTAAGGAGGCCTCCAGGTGCCTGGAGTGCGCGCTTTGCGAGGAAGCCTGTCCGGCCAATATGGGCATTTCCCGGTATGTCCGTGCTATATGGGATGCCGACTATGGTGAGGCGGCCAGGGTGATCTACGAGACCAATCCCCTGCCCAGCATTTGCGGAAGGATATGCACTCACAGGTGCGAGGAGGCTTGTAGCATTGGCAAGCGTGGCGAGCCCGTGTCCATTCGGTGGCTCAAGCGCTTTGCCATGGACCAGGTTTCACTGGAAGATTACAAAAAGGTTCTGGGGACCGAGTCCCTGGAAGAAAAGGACATAAAAAAGGTCGCAATCGTGGGCGCCGGCCCGGCAGGGCTCAGCTGCGCCTACTTCCTTGCCTTGATGGGTCACAAGTCCACCATCTTCGAATCACGGTCAAAGCCCGGAGGCATACCCCGCTACGGCGTTCCGGAGTACAGGATGCCATATGACATGCTTGACAAGGACATAGAATATATAAAGTCTTTAGGTGTGGAAATCAGGTGCAACACTCGAGTGGGCAGGGATATCACCCTGGATGAACTGCACAGGGACTATGCTGCTGTTTTCATTGCCACGGGCCTGCATATGGGCCGTAGCACCAGGGTTGAAGGGACCGACCATCCCAAAGTTTTTCAGGCCCTCAACCTTCTCGGGGACATCACCGAGGGTAAAGAAATCATGGTGGGCAAAAAGATAGTAGTGATCGGCGGGGGCAATGTAGCCATGGACATAGCCCGGAGCATGGCGCGCTTGCAGATGAAAAAGTATGGGCAGGTGAATCTAACTGCATGTTGCCTTGAATCCGAGGACATCATGCCGGCGGACAGGGAGGAGATTGACGAGTCCCGCGAGGAGGGCATAGTCATCTACCCCGCGCGGGGACCGGACAGGATAGAGATAGAATCAGGTGAAATAAAGGGCCTTCATACAGTGGAGTGCACCTCGGTGTTCGATGAAGAGGGGCGGTTCAACCCGAAGTTCAACAAGGAGGACAAGATGTTCCTGGAGGGAGACATGATAATCGAGGCCATCGGCCAGGGCCCGGACATGTCTTTCATACCTGAGGAACTGGATGAAAAGATTGAGAAGGCAGGAAGGCGCATCAAGGTGGATGAGTTCTTCCAGAGCAGCGTTCCCTGGCTCTTCTTTGGCGGGGACATAATCCAGGGGCCGGATGTAATCCACGCCATCGTGAACGGACATGAAGCGGCAAAGGGCATAGACGCTTATATCCAGGGCGGTAAGCGATCTTAACCAGAGCCTGGATGAGGAAATCTTTCACCGTCTCTGAAGCTGGTCAGAAGAAAGACAAAAGCAACCTGGACATAAAAAGACAAGTCCAGCCCCAAGGCGTTTAATCCCCAATAATGCAGTTACCATTTTTTATTTCTCCGCCCAACTGCATTATTTGGGTTTAATTCGGTCCTTGATACCCGA
>CAZOMR010000074.1:0-12843 GCA_964580655.1 uncultured bacterium | reverse complement strand
GCACAGCCAATGTAGGGGCAGGGCTTGGCCTGCCCTCAAAGGGCGCAGCAAGCAGAGCCTCTACGGCCGAGAATTAAAAAAGTCACCATTTATGTCGCACACCCCTTGATTTATTCCGTGTTCGGGACTAATATTAGGAATCTGAAAAATTATGAGGAGATACTCTGGTGCTTAGTTGGTTTCGCAAGCGTGCTAGGTCAAGATGGGTGAAGGCGCTTTTCTATTTTATCGCGCTTACTTTCTTCGGCGGATTCGGGATATTGAGCTCAAGCCGAATCCGGTCATGTGCCGCAGGGGGCAGGGCCCTGCCGGATGCCCCGGTGGCCCATGTTAAAGGGAATCCTATAACTTATGAACAGCTCCAGCGTGCGGTGAATGAACAACGGCGGTACTGGCTTCAGATGATGCGCGAGCAGTATGAAGGTGATATTCCAGAATCACTGATGGAAGGCATTGATTTCAAGGGCCAGGTAATGGATCAGATGGTGCAGAATATATTGCTCCTTTCTAAGGCAAGGGAATGGGGAATTGAGGTGAGCAATGCCGAGGTGCGCGAGACCATAGCCCATAGCCCTTTGTTTCGAGACAGAACAGGCCGGTTCAATCGGCAGATTTATCTCCGGATGCTCTCCCGCCAGGGCAAGACCGAGGGGGCCTACGAGGCCGAGATAAGAGACCAGTTGGCCATGACAAAGCTCATAGGGCTTGTTTCCGGCTCGGCACTGCTTCTTAAAGGGGAAGCCCGGGAGAGATACATCTTTGAACATGAGAGGATCAACCTCGAATACCTCTCTCTGGATATTGATGAGAGGTTTAAGGATGCGAGGCCGACCGAGGAAGAGATAAGTGAATACTATGAGGACAACAAAGAGAGGTTTGATCTTCCCGAGACACGGAGGGTGCGTTTTTTCAAGTTTCATGTGCCGGACTATGAAAAGAAGGTCAAACTGAACGCGAAGGAGCTGGCTGATTTTTTTAACGAGACCAAGGAGCGCTATATGGTGGAGCCGGAAAAGGCCCATCTGCGTCACATTCTCATCAGGGTAAACGGGAGTGATTCTGAGGAGATGATAGAGGAGTCCCGAATCAGGGCCGAGGAGTTGGCCGCGCGGGCGCGGGCTGGCCAGGAGGACTTTGCAGAACTGGCCCGGACCTTTTCTGAAGATGCCGGCACAAAGGATCAAGGGGGGGACCTGGGCGAGATATTTCGCGGCAGGGCTCTCCCGCAGATTGATGAAGCCGCTTTCGCTCTTCTGCCCGGAGAGGTCTCGGATCCGGTGCGGACCCAATACGGATTCCATGTTCTCAAACTTGAGGATAAGACCTCGGCGAAGTTTATGCCTTATTACGAGGTCAAAGATGAAGTGGAAGAGAGCTTCCGGCGGACAAGGGCTTTTGCCCTGGCGACCCTGGATGCAAACACGGTGGAGAGTATGCTCAATTCGGGAAAGGGCATGCAGGAGGTGGCAGATGAGACCGGGATCGCTCTTTACACGAGCGAGTTCTTTCACAGGCAGGAACAGGCCGTGCCTGATATTCCTGACTTTTATCAGGTGTCCCACCATGCTTTTCTGCTTGAGATGGGCGAGACAAGCGAGAAGATAAGCGGCCTGGATGATCTATATGTCATAGAGTTAGCGGAGATTGCTGAGCCTCACCAGGCGAGCCTTGAGGAATCGCGGGAGAAGATAGTGCGGATAATCACCCCGGAGATCAAGAAGAAGAGGGCGCGCAAGGAGGCGAGGGCATACCTGGAAGAGCTCAAGGCCGGAACGGAGGTTAAGAGGGTAGCGAGAGAGGCTGGATTATCCTGGCAGGAGACAGGGTTTTTCCCCCGTGCGGCCAACGAGATTCCCGGGATAGGCTATTCCGAGGAACTCAAGGCCGCGGCCTTTCGCCTCGGCCCGGACCAGCCCTGGCCTGAGGATGTCTATGAGGTCAGCCGGAAGATGGTCGTAATCCATTTCAAAGAGCTCAAACCCGCGGACATGGAGGAGTTTGAAGATAATCCCGATGAATTTGAACAGCAGATACTTCATGAGAAACAACAGGAGGTCACGAGTAACTTCATTGAAAGCCTGAAGCAGGATGCTGTTACATACACGGAACTTTACGAGCGCGTTTACTGAATTGCAGATAGGACAGGTCTTCAAGGGAAAAGCGGGAGCAAGATGAACTTGAAGCGGATCGTAAAGAAGAAGAACAGATGGGGGGGGCCGTAGCAGGCGATTGAAAAACCGAACGGGCCACCTTCTCAAAAGAAAAAAGGTGGCCCTTTTTCAAAAAGAATTTTTTTGTCCCGGATTTTGCAGTTGAGGGCTGAATAACTTTCACCGCAAATCCTGCAGATGCGGAGCAGACGCAAAGTAAATACTTGTCATTTGAGATTTGATATTCCTGCGAAGCAGGACATATGGAGGGAGCGGTTATGGCGAGAAAGGATGAGTACCGTGTAATTGTTGTCGGGATAGGCATGGTCGGCGCGGAGATGGTGCGTGTGCTGAGAGGGCGGAATTTTCCGGCCAAGGAGGTCAAGATTCTCGCAAGAAGGCCTCGCACGGAGAGTATTGACGGCCAGGACTACAAGGTGGTATCCGCGGATTCAAAGGAGTTCGCTGGTTATGATCTTGCGTTCTTCGCAGGAACCGAGGGCGCGAAAGGGGCATCGGTTACATACGGATGGGAAGCGGTAAAGCAGGGCCTGGTGGTGATTGATAATGGCAAGGACTTCCGCATGGACCCGCGTGTGCCGCTTGTAGTGCCGGAGGTCAATCCCGATGCGCTCAATGATTACCAGGGACTGATCGCGAATCCCAACTGCTCCACCATCCAGATGGTGATGGCCTTGGCCCCGATCCATCGGGTGGCGAAGGTAAAGCGCATAGTGGTCAGCACCTACCAGGCGGTGAGCGGTACCGGAGGGCCCGCGGTCAGGGAACTGGAGGATCAGATGATCGCCTGGGTCAAGGGCGAGCCTCTGAAAGCAAGGGAATACCCTGTCCAGATCGCTTTTAATGTGATACCCCAGATAGCCTCGCTCAAGGATGAGTTTCCCGGTTATTACGAGGAAGAGATCAAGATGGTCATAGAAGCGAGGAAGATAATGGGGGAACCGGACCTTGCAGTGAGCGCCACTTGTGTGCGGGTTCCGGTGTTCAAGGGCCATGCAGAGGCTATCAACATCCAGACTGAGAGGAAGATCAGCCTTGATGAGGTGAGAGAGATTCTTGAGGCCGCTCCAGGGGTGAAGGTGGTGGATGATGCCGGAGAGGGCATATGGCCATATCCTTTGATGGCCGCGGAAAAGGACGAGGTTTTCGTAGGCCGCATCCGCGAGGATACATCCGCCCAAAACGCGATAGACCTGTTTTGCGTCTCGGACAACATACGCAAGGGCGGCGCACTCAATGCGGTGCAGATAGCGGAGAAGATGCTTGAGATGGATTTACTCTAGAGATGGCTTCATGGCAAGATAAGTCTTTCAAGTGCCCTTCTTCGAAGGGAGGATAAAATGGGGAATTCGAGGGTTCCGAAGAAAAAGAAGGCTCTGTTCAGCTCCGTGGGAGAGAAGGAAGTTACACGAGCGATCGTGTCAGAATTTTCCAGGCAGTTGCTTGAATATGCCCAGAGTGATGTGATCATCGTGGGCGGGGGCCCGAGCGGCCTGATTGCGGCCAGGGACCTGGCGCGAGGGGGCCATAAGGTTCTGATCATCGAGATGAACAACTATCTAGGCGGAGGGTTCTGGCTCGGTGGGTACCTGATGAACAAGATCACCATCCGGGCACCTGCCGAGAAGGAGTTGAAGGAGATGGGCGTGCCCTGCCGGAAGGTGGGGCCGGGCCTGTTTGTAACAGATGGTCCACACGCCTGCAGTAAGCTGATCGCTGAAACATGCGATGCCGGGGCAAAGGTGGCGAACATGACGATGTTTGAGGATGTTGTCCTGCGGCAGAAGAATCGTGTGGCCGGGGTTGTGATCAACTGGAGTGCGATAAGCCATCTTCCCCGGGAAATAGCGTGCGTGGACCCGGTAGCCCTGGAATCACGACTGGTTATTGATGCATCGGGACACGATGCGGTTGTTATCAGTGCCCTGGAGCGGCGCGGGCTTATTACCCTGCCGGGCTGTGGTGCGATGTGGATCGAACAGTCCGAGGACATGGTCGTAGAGCATACCAGAGAGGTGCATCCCGGGCTGATGGCGGTAGGCATGGCCGTAAGCGCTGTGGATGCGCTTCCCCGCATGGGACCCACTTTCGGGGCCATGCTGATTTCCGGAAAGCGAGGCGCAGAGATTGCATCAAGGATACTTAAGAATGAGAGCGGTTTATAGTAGTTATTTTTTAATATCTGTGCGAACGACTTTAGTCGCGACGGGCAAATTGTAATATATTGCCCCTTTGAAGTAAATGAAGATTGAGCGCATCATGATGATCCGCCCGGGGACGCGGTATTCCTACATCGGTTTTGCTCAGCCACTCGGGTTCCTCTATATGATTTCCCTTCTCCGCAGGGATTTTCCCGGTCGGTTTGAGATTGATCTCGTTGAGCAGGCCCTCTACAACCTGAGTTTCGAGCAAATACGGAACCGGATGAAAGAGTTTGAGCCGGATATGGTCTGCATCAGTGCTATGAGTGTGGAGCAAAAGGAGGCCGCTGAGGTTGCCCGGATTTCAAAGGAGCTTGCACCGAGCCGGCCCGTGATTCTCGGAGGGCCTCATGCAACCATTTTTTATGACAGGGTTCTAAAGGATACCATGGTGGATGTGGCGGTGATCGGCGAGGGGGAGCGCACTTTT
Source organism: uncultured bacterium (assembly GCA_964580655.1). Lineage (GTDB taxonomy): Bacteria > RBG-13-61-14 > RBG-13-61-14 > RBG-13-61-14 > CAZOMR01 > CAZOMR01. Next base: position 8,041 of record CAZOMR010000074.1, on the reverse strand, counting down.
CTGGAGATTTTGTCCAGGTTTGAGAACAACGAGCCCCTGGATGATGTCAAGGGCATTGCATTCATGCGCGATGGTAATATGGTAGTTACCCCTGATCGGGAGTTCATCGAGAACCTGGATTCTATCCCTCTTCCGGCATGGGACATGGTTGATTTCAAGCGCTATTCCCGGGAGACCTCGATGAATGCCTTCTGCCACTCCACGCCCTGGGCAATACTTTTCACCACACGGGCCTGCCCCTTCCACTGCGCCTACTGCCACAACATCTTCGGCAAAAAAATCCGCAAGCGGAGCGTGGAGAATGTAATAGAGGAGATAGAGATTCTCACTGGTCGCTACGGTGTAAAGGAGCTTCATATCGTGGATGACATCTTCAACCTTGATCTGCCGCGTGCCAAGCGCATCTGCGACGAGATAGTAGAGCGGGGAATAAAGGTCAAGATAGCTTTCCCCAATGGCCTGCGCGGGGACATGATGGACCGTGAGTTGATAAAGAAGCTCAAGGCCGCCGGCTGTTACACTATCACCTATGCTGTGGAGACAGCCTCGCCGAGGCTTCAAAAGGCTATAAAGAAGAACCTGAATCTTGATAAGGTCAAACAAGCCATCGTCTGGACGGACGAGGAAGGGATTATCCCGCAGGCATTTTTCATGCTCGGATTCCCCTGCGAGACACCTGAAGAGATAGAGAGCACGATCAGGTATGCGTTTGATAGCAAATTGTTACGCCCCTGGTTTTTCACTGTGGTGGTTTATCCTCGGACCGGTTTGTTGGATCTTGCTCGGAAGGCTTATCCTGATTTTGACTTCTCCGGATGGGATGAGTTCGACTTCGATTACTGGGCCGAGAATAGCCTCTATGGAAAGGCTACGGGCGTAGACCTGTTCAAGGTTCAGCGCAGAGCCTATGTGAGGTTCTTTCTCCGGCCCAGGATAGTCTTAAAGATACTGTGGCGTTTCCCCAAGAACAGGTTCATGTTCCGCGGAATCTACTGGGGAATACGGTGGATTTTCGTCGTTCCCTTTCGGCTTGAAAAAATGATCCGCGAATTGTCAAGATAGTTCCGTTGAAGAATTACAGAAAGCAACATCTGATATAATAAATCCCGGAGGACCTCTATTACATGAAGATCAACCGCATAATGTTCATTCGGCCCGGTGTTCGTTTCTCGAGACCGGGTTTTGCCCAGCCGCTTGGGCTTCTATATCTGATCTCGCTTTTGCGAGAGAATTTTCAGGGCAAGTTTGAGATTGACCTTGTCGAGCAGGCGCTCTATGACCTGAGTTTCGACCAGATGCGAGAGAGGATAAGGAATTTTGATCCGGACATTGTGGGCTTCAGCGCCATGAGCATGGAAGCGAATGAGATGGCCGAGCTTGCGAGCATAGTCAAGGAGCTGAAACCGGAGTGTCCCACGATCCTGGGAGGGCCTCACGCCTCTGTGTTTTATGATTACGTCCTGAAAGACACCAATATTGACTATGTGGTGATCGGCGAGGGGGAGCGCACCTTTCTGGAGATTTTGCCACGGCTTGAAAACGACGAGCCCCTGGATGATGTCAAGGGTATTGCATTCATGCGCGATGGTAATATAGTAGTTACCCCTGAGCGGGAGTTCATCGAGAACCTGGATTCAATCCCTTTTCCAGCGTGGGACCTTGTTGATTTCAAGCGCTATTCGGTGCAGATAAGTATGAACGCTTTTTGCCACTCCACGCCCTGGGCCATTATTTTCACCACGCGTGCCTGTCCTTTTCATTGCGCATATTGTCATAACATCTTCGGGAAAAGGGTGCGCAAGCGGAGCGTGGAGAATGTAATGGAGGAAATAGAGATTCTCACCGGTCGCTACGGTGTAAAGGAGCTTCATATCGTGGATGACATCTTCAACCTTGATCTGCCGCGTGCCAAGCGCATCTGCGACGAGATAGTAGAGCGGGGAATAAAGGTCAAGATAGCTTTCCCCAATGGCCTGCGCGGGGACATGATGGACCGTGAGTTGATAAAGAAGCTCAAGGCCGCCGGCTGTTACACTATCACCTATGCTGTGGAGACAGCCTCGCCGCGCTTGCAGAGAGTGATCAGGAAGAACCTGAATCTCGACAAGGTCAAACAGACCATCGCCTGGACTTATGATGAAGGACTCATCCCCCAGGCATTTATCATGATGGGGTTCCCCGGTGAGACCGTTGAAGAGATGAACATGACGGTCAAGTATGCAATTGAGAGCAAACTGCTACGGGCATGGTTTTTCGAGGTCGTGGTGTATCCGAGGACAGGGCTTTTCGAGATAGCCAAAGAGGCATACCCTGATTTCGACTTTTCCGACTGGGAGATGTTCAAACTGCGCTACTGGGAAGAAGAAAGTGCGTTTTACACCCGGGCCACCGGTGTGGACCTGTTCAAGATAGTGCGCAACGCGTACCGGCGCTTTTTCCTCAGGCCAAAGATCATCATCAGGATCATCTGGCGCTTTCCGAAAAACATGTTCATGCTCCGAGGCATGTACTGGGGCCTGCGCGCCGTGTTTATTTCTTTTTATCGTGTTGAAAGAATTTTCCGGCCTGTCAGGAGATGGCTAAATCGCCATTTCGGGCTTTTCCCGGAATGAGCATCATTGATGAGTCGCGGTCGGCCCGAGAAGGAACTATTCTTTATAGTTGATCTTGAGCCAATCGAGGAATCGGTTGTCGAACTCTTCATAAGAGATATACATGACTGAGCTGATGGCCTCTTTTATGGTTTTACCATGGGCAAGCTCTTTTAGAATTGCACGGAGGGCATATTCTCCATATTGGGTTATGATGTATTTGACTGCGGCTAGGCTCTCCGCGTAAGCGATCCTGGCATGCACGTGGCCGAGAGCGAGGAATGAGCCTTCAAGGTGATGCAGTGGTATGATCAGGTCGTATTTGTCAAAAGCCTGAAATATCCGCTCGTTCTCAAATGATACCAACCCCTCGGAATACTGTGCCAGACCCTCATGTAACCAGACCGGCACTCGATTGCCCCGTGTGCATTCAAAGATCAGGGCATGGGTATATTCGTGGAACACGATGCGCTCCAATGTTTCGGTTTTATTATTTTCAGACCCTTCGGTCAGGCCCTTGGTGGGGATGCGAATCTTGCCGTCGAAAATGGCATTGGCCCAGGCAGGAGAACTCGTGACATCCTGGAACTGCTCGTTGGTATAGAGGATAGCGGTGACAGGGATATTCGGGTAATAATCAAGGGTTATGCCCACCCTCGTCCGCGCCTCTTCCAGTGTCTGTAGAATCACCATGCACGCGCTCGTGTTTTCAAAGCCTTCGTATTTCACGACGAAGTGAACGGTATCGTATGTGCCGAAATTTTTTTCCACATTCTGCTCGCGCTTAATGCGGGCCAGGAATTGCCCGACCACGCGGTTTTCGGGCTCGCTCTTCAGAGTCAGGTCAAGGTAATGCGCGGCCCTGTCCAGGTCGTTCATGTGATAATAAATTTGGCCCAGGGTCTCGTAGGCTCTGGCCTCTTTGCCGCCTTCCTGGAGGTAAGCTTCAAGCAGGGGCTTTGCCCTGTCTAGGTCGGCATCCTTCTTGTATGCGCAGAGACCCAGGCCTAGCAGGCCGCAAAGATACCGCGGCTGATAATAGAGCACCTCATTGAAAAGCTCCTCGGCCCGCGAATAGTTCTTCTCGCCAAAACTCCTTTTTCCCAGAAGGCAGTTGATATTCGCGGCCATCATCCGGGCGTCAATGCTTGCCGGCTTGAGCTCAAGGGCCTCATTCAGGGCGTATAGCGCCTTCGTGTATTGCCCTTTCATGGCCAGATCATGGCCTTTTGCAATCCAGTGTTCATAGATTTTTTCATCTACTCCAGATACTCCTGCCCCGGATAGCGTTTCGCGCCCCTGTTTCGGCTTGAGCTCGAGCCTTCCCGGGGTGTCTGGAGCAGAGGTATCCTGGTTGAGTTGGCCGGATTCCGTCAACACGGGCGCATCTGCATCCCTTATAGTGATTCCAGTTGATTCTGCCAGGGGCTTGCTCAAATGCGGGTAGAATTTCAAGATCAAGAGGCTTGCTCCGATCAGCAGGATAAATATTGAAATCCCGATAAATAGATGGGGTCGTCTCATCGCGGAATTCGTTACTTTTTCTCACTGAAAGCAGGAAAGCTCATGCGGATTGGCTGGCCGGATTTGCCAGGAGTTCCCAGGGGTTCGTCATTATATTTGATCTGGATGCCGCCTGCGTTACCGATGAGAATACGGATCCTTTGTTTTGCTTCAAACTGGATAGACTCACCGGGATAAAGGGTGGCTTCCCGGGGAGGCTGGTCATCAAGGATTACCTGTATCCAGCAGAGCTCAGTGGCCTTGAGTTGCACTCTTTGCGGGGTTGGCCCGGGTTCTTTGGAAGGGAATTCAGGCGCGTCAGAAACCGATGTCTTGATGGTGGAGCCGTAAAGCCCTGCCCCGGACTGGTCTTCAGATTTATTCAGATAGCGATAAGTGTAAAAAAAAACCCCAGAATCAAAGCCGCGAAGAGACCCAGGAGCAAGCCCCTCCGGATACGCTTTTCGGATGATGTCATGGCCGGTGCTGGGGCGATGAGTTCAGCATAGTTATCCTCGATGAAGCTCGAGAACCTGAGCATCACCTCAGATACATTCAGCCCCAGATATTCAGCATAACTGCGAATAAAACCGCGGACAAAGGGCAATGGAGGAAGGGATGCGAATTCGTCATTCTCCAACGCTGAGAGAACACTGACATTGATCTTTGTGAACTGCGCGATCTCTTCAAGTGAGATCTCTCTCAATGTCCGCTCTCTGCGGAGATATTGGCCAAAGGACTCCTTGATTTTTCCAGACATGATCTCCTCAAGGGGATGGGGCAGGATTTTTCGGAACACGCCTACAGTTGAGTAAATTCAGGTATCCCTCGGCTTTTTGGCCCTGTTCCTCGGTTTTGGAATCCGCGTTATAAGCCGCGTTGAACTCCCTGCAGGCCTCGGGGGTCTTTTTTTCGCGGTTGTATTCGATGCCGAGCAGTAAATGAGGCCGGGCATACTGGGGACATAGTTTCGTGGCTTTTTTCAAGGATGCCATGCCCTGTTCTTTTTTGCCTTGCTTGATGTAGACCTCGCCCAGGTTGCAGTGGCTGATGCACCAATTGGGGTTGAGCTTCAATGCAAGGTTCAGGTTTTTCTCCGCACTCTCCAGGTCCCCTTTCAAAAGGTAAGCCCAGCCCAGGTTGTTATAGGCTTCAAAGGCATTGCGGAAGAGATCGTTCTCTGCCGCGCTTCTAAACTGGACTATGGCCTCATCCAGCCGGTTTTCCCGCAGGTAGATTATGCCCAGGGCCATGTTTGCCTCAGGATATTTCTCCTGATACTCCAGCGCATTGTTCAGGTATTCAATAGCCTTGTCGTATTGGTCCCGGTGCATGTAGGTCCATCCCAGCCAGTAATTGGTTTCCGGGTCCTTGGGATTACAGCGATAGGCCTCCAGGCCAGCTTCCAGCGCAGTATAGAGGTCCTTCCGCGAGAGGCTGTCAACCATAGTGTCTTTCTTCACCTGGATATAATCCGGATTGCCGCAAATATCATCTCTCTTCCTGGAACCAGCGCAACCGAGGCTAAAGGTCAGAATCAGAGCGACTATCCACATTTGTATGTGCATCGTAGCCTTCCTTTCTCAGGCGCCTCTACATCATGGCCAAAAGCCGAATGAGAACCTGGATGTCTTCGGCGCTGAAATCATTCTCGGTCGGCATAGAATTAGAAGGCGGAGAAGCAGTTTCCGGAATCCTGGTTGAAATCGGGGAAGGCTTTTCCGGAATAATCGCTGATGCCGGGACATCCATCTCCTGTGTGGTCTCTTCAGTCGGGGCCGCTTCGACCAAAGATTCATCCTCTATCACGCCCTCGATCGTTATCTCCTCGGTTTGCTCCAGATCAGCAGATACACCTTCTCCAGATAATTCGGACTCGGGTTCAGCCCGGGCTGGTGCTGGTATGGTGGCAGGCACGACAGGTGCTGGCGCCGGAGGGGGACCAGGCTCTAAAGGAGCGGGCTGGCCAGCATCCTGGGCCTCAATGGTGTCGAGCAAAATGTCTTCCTCGGTCTTTAATTCCTCGGCCGCCGCGGGCTCTGAAGGTGCAGGCGCACTATCAGCATGGACATGCGCTTCTTTTATCTCCAGATTTTCAAGCAGTGTATCCTCTTCCGAAGTCCCAGCCTGCGAGGGGGAAGGCCCTGGAGTTTCTTCCACGCCTTCAAGAAAGATCTCCTCTACCTCCTCGCCTGTCAGATCAGGAACCATGGCCGCAGGCTCTGCCGGACGCGAAGCTGGCTCGGATTCGGGAACAACCTCCGCTGGCTGAACCTGCGTCTCGGCCAACCCCTCATTGAATACAAATTCACCCTCGGTCACGGATTGTGTGCCCGGCTCTTCAATCGGCTCAATCACCAGCTCGGTCTCACCGATCTCCTCTGGCTCGATCTCCTGGATCTCTTCATCCGTCTTGAACCGGGAAAGATCCTGGTGGAACAGGGGGGTGGATTCAAATAGGCCCTGTTTTTCCTCCGGGCTGAGTTCCCGATAACGCAGATCGCTCATCATGAAGCCCATAGTTTCTGAGAATTCAAGCGCATTCTGCTCCAGGGTGGAAACCACCTCTCGCGGGACCCCACCTGCATCCCATCGGTAGAGGAGTCCGATATTGCTGGAGATCAGGTACAGGTATATATGAACAAAGAATAGATTCTCGTGACGGATAGTGCAGATGTAAGCTTGTGCCGGTTCGGGCGAGCGATCCGGCGGAGCAACCGCAGGCCGATTAACCGAGGTGGCAATGAATACTACATCCTCTTGCCTGGCATCCACCCAGCTTTGCTCTTGATCTAGTTCAAACATATATATTTATATAAATTATCAGTAAATCAGCATATTGTCAATTAAAACCCTGTCATTTCTCTGATTTGGGCATAACGGGTTTCGATTTCCTCCGAGCTTAGCCGCCTGAGCCGATTGAGGCTGAAATTTTCCACTGTAAAACTCGACACCACCACTCCGTAGACCATAGCCCTCTTCATAGCTTCCAGACTGAGGTCTCGCATCTCGGCCAATTTTCCGGCCATGGCTCCTGCAAAGGAATCCCCTGCTCCTGTGGGATCAATGACCTCTTCGAGCGGATAGGCAGGTGCGACAAAGATTCCCTCATGGGAAAATAATGTGGCTCCGTGCTCTCCCCGTTTGACTACCACAATCTCCAGACCATGCTTTTTGAGCAATCTCCGCGCGGCCCTGGGAACCTGGGTTTCACCTGTAAGCAGGCGTGCCTCCTCGTCGTTTATAACCAGGAGTTGAGAGCGCCCAAGCACCTCCTCCAACTCCTCTCGCGCGGTCTCGATCCACAGATCAATGGTATCGCAGGCTATAAATTTAGGATTCTTGATCTGGTCCAGCACCTTGAGCTGGAGCGAGGGCTGGATGTTTGCAAGCAATACATAATCCGACATCCTGTATCTCTCCGGTAGCCTTGGGTCGAAATCCGCAAACACATTAAGCTCTGTGCTTATGGTCTCACGCCGGTTCATGTCATCGAGGTAGCGGCAGGCCCAGCGAAAGGTTTTACCACGGGTCTGTTCGACCCCCTCCAGGTCAATACCCCTGGCTTCAAGGAATTCAAGGTTTTCCTTTCCAAAATCATCACCCACAATAGCCACGAGGTTAACCGGTGAGAAGAGACTTGCCGCGACCGAGGAGAAGACCGCGGTGCCGCCCAGGGCATCATCCACCTTGCCTTCAGGAGTCTCCACACTATCAAATGCGATTGAACCCACGATCAAGAGATCCATTGCGCGTCACCATCCTTCCTTTATTTATTTATTTACCAATTACCCATCTATGTTAGCGGGAATAAGAATTCAGGTCAAGATATTTACATCTGGACATTCCCCAAAAATTTGAGCTCCCAATAGGATTGTCTGAGGAGAGAGAGGATCAGTGTTGTCCCGATGGGTATCAAGAATTGGCGGCGATCCAGAACGAGGGAA